>JAAZOO010000311.1 GCA_012797715.1 Geobacteraceae bacterium
CCCAGAAATTGCCGGTGTCCAGATCCTGGCCGAAATACACGACCTTGGTGGTCGTGCCGGCGGGGAACATGTCGGCCCAAGCGGCGCCACCGGTGGCGAGGGTGGCATTGTAGCCGACGCCTGTGAGTGTGTAGATGTTGCCCAGATCGACATGCTGTTCGGTCGTGTAGCTGGCATTCGTGTTCCATACGACGCGGGTAAGTGTGCCGCTCTCGAAATACGCAAGGGCGTTGCCAGCCAGAGCGATGGTCATGAGCGCGCCGGCGATAAGTGCAGTAAGTCTCTTTTTCATCTTCCTATTCTCCTTTGTGTGCTTGGTTTGTGTGAAATTGAATGAAGTAACGTGCGGAATACTTTTCTGTTCTTCAATTTCTCCCCCAGGCGGCCTGGCTGTCCGGTTCCCCGGACCCGTGGCTTTGCGTCACACGGTTGCCCGTGTTTTGCCTTTATCTGAAGAGCGGATGAAGGCGGACAGCCTTCAGCGTTGTCCAGACATGGGTGCTGCTATTCAGTTGTTGGTTTCCATCACCTCCTTTTTCCGTGCGGGTGCAGGGCAACGAACATGAAAAAAGCCCGAATCATGACCCCATGGGTCCGTGATTCGGGCTTTCCGATCCCCGCGCATCGCGGGTCAGTAAAGTACCCTGCCTGTTGTGTTTCGCGCTCCGGCAGCTATTCCTTGGGGTCTTCCCGGTTCAGCGCGAGTTCTTCCAGCTTTTCAATCCTGCCGATCCCCCCCTGGCTGAAATTCACCTTCAGGTAACCGGTGAATTCCCGTGCGGCGAGCATCCGGATCATTTCGAAGAGACGGTCATGCTTGTCGGTCCTGGAAAGCTTTTTCGGTGCGCCGTTCTTCTTGTCCATGGTTTCACCATCCACGGTCTGGAGTCTAGCAGGCGTTTGTAACGATTGCGCCAAGGTTTCCTGAAAATTTTCCGAAAGCTCACTGGGGAGAAAAATATTTTCACGACAGTGAATCTTCGAATGTACGGCACCTTACCAGGGGATTGTTTCGGTTTCATGTCGATGGGATGAAACGTTTGAAAAGAGGAAAAAGAGATGGTGATGAGTGATGGGTACCGAGTTGATGAGCGAGGGCATCCTCCTTTTCCCAATCTTCAAGGTTCTGTGGTGTCGCTGTAACAATGCCGCGCTACAGTCCGTTCGATCACGGGGGCAATTCGTGACGTGATGCCGGCGGGAAGCGAGGAGAACTTATTATATGTACGGACCAGGAAGGAATTCACTTGTGAGGACGGCGTGGCTGACGGCCCTGGCTGCGGGACTGGCGGGTTGCGTCACAACGGGCGGAGACAGGATTGTGAAATCGGGAGACCCGGTGAATTTGCGTTTCACCTGTCGATTCCCCAGCGGCGATCTTGCCGCCACAACGTATCCTGCCCTTGTCGAGGATGCACGCATTTCCAAATCTGCCGTATTCATCCCCAAGAAGGATGGCGAACCGGTGCCGGTTACCGCTGGTGAACGAATCGGAAACCCGAACCGCGGGCAGGGTCTTGAATTCGAGTACGCGATTGCGGATCGGCTCGCCGATCTTTCGGTAGGAAAGCCGCTGGGCGAAGCGTGGTCGGCCGCCGTGACTGCGGAACGGACTCCGGTGAGGGATGGAGAGCGCCAGGCGCTGGAGCTCGCTCTCGTGAGGGTGCGGCCGAAGGAGGTGCGTCTGACTCGTGAGGAGTTCTGCAGGCAATCGGAGTGCTCCGCGGACGGTCCGCGGCTGGGGGACCCCTTTGCCTACGATCCCCAGTTCCACGGTTCCGTTACCGGCCTGAAGGAGGATGAAGTTGTGGTCAGCATCAAGCCGCCGCCGGGGGGGGAGATTGTGACGGTGTTCGGTACGGGGAAGGTCAGGGAGCTGCCGGACCGTTACGAGATACCCCTGGAAGGGAAGATCGGCCGTCTGGTGAGAATGGGCGGCTTGGTGGGCGTAATCTCCGAAATCGGGGACAGGACTTTTACCGTTGATTTCAGCCATCCCTTCGGCGGGGAGACACTCCAGTGCGATGTGCTGGCCGAGAAGGGCGGCCCGGCGCAGACGGCGTCGAAGGGAGAGGGAAAGAAATGATATATCGCATCAGGCAAGGCGTCATGTTCGTAGCCATGGGCATGCTCAGCGGTCTCGCCTCGGCCGCAACGGCGAATGCCCATGCGGGGGAGGCGCAGAAGGATACGGCAGTTATGGATGTTTCCGCACAAGAGGAGACAGAAAGGGTGATCCGGGCCTTGCAGGAGGCGGTCAAAAGGAATTCATCCACGGTCACCCTCGAACGGGGAGATTCCTCCACTGTCCAGGCGGGAGATGTGGTGCAGGTCAGATTCGCAGCGTCCTTGGAAGACGGAAGCCTGCTGGTGACAAACATGGAATCGGTTTCACGGGACCCGAAACGGAAGAAGGCGGCCCTGTACCGGTTCCCCGAACATTTCGAGCCCGATGAACTGCTGGCGGGAAAGGAAGAGATCCTGCCGGGACTCGGGGAAGCCGTGCTGGGAATGAAAGCCGGTGAAAAGAAGCAGCTCGTAATCCCCGCGGAAAAGGCGTTCGGGTCCTACCATGTCAAACTGCGGAGCCGGTTCCCTGCGGAAAGGAGGGTGCCCTTGTCCATCACCATGGCCGCCGAGGACTATGTGAGGCGGTTCGGTTCATTTCCGGCCGCAGGGAAGGAAGTAGACCTCGAACGCTACTTCAAAGCTCGGATTGTGACCGTCGGGGAGACAGAGGTAACCCTCCACGTGCTGGCAAAGGACGGGGAGAGCTTTGAGGAGCCCATCGGCGTAACCCGGCTGAAGGTAGACGAAAAGGAACTGACACTTTCCCTTACCCCGAGGATGGGAGCTGAATTCCAGATCCACGGCCGTTCCGGAAGAATCGTTTCCGTGGAAGGGGGGTATTTCACCGTCGATTTCAACCATCCGCTGGCGGGGAAAACGATAGTGCTGGAGGTGGAAGCGGTCTCCCTGACCAAGGCAGGGAGTTTGGTCAAGGAAGCCCCGTCCTGGGTGGAGTCCCATGACCAGGGGCTTGCCGAAGCGAAGAAACTGGAGCGGCCGGCGGTGCTGGTGCTCTACGCCGACTGGTGCTCCTTCTGCAAGCGGCTCTTTGCCGAGACCATGGAGGACCCCCGGGTGAAGAACCTGAGGGACAGCCTGGTGTGGGTGAAGGTGAATTCCGACAGGGAGACCGCCATAAAACAGCGCTACGCCCAGGAGGGGTACCCCCTGATCGTTCTGCTGCGGCCGGACGGCAGCGTGGCGGAGAGAATCGACGGATTCCGGGACGGGGCCGCGTTCAGCCGCCTGCTGAAAGATTTCCTGGCCGCCCGGGGCAAGGTTTCACAAGGACGGTAAACCCTGATGCAGCGGGGGCACGTGCGGTCCCCGAACCACGGCGGTCATCCGGAATTCATTCCTACGGTTTCTAGGGCGTCCGCGGGGGCGCCCCTACATTTTTCATGAAAGGCATCATGGCATCCATGTCCAGATCATTTTCCTCCCGTTTCGCGCGGGCGTATTTCCTGCGGCAGGTGGTGGCGCTGCTGTTCTTCCTGCTCCTGCTCCTGCATCTTCTCCTGGTCTCGGCCCGGGCGGAAGAGGACGGCAAGGGCGTCTCCGAAGCCGCATCGTCCGACGAGCCCGGGCGGGAAGGCACCGCTTCACCGGCCAGGGAGAGCGGCGAGACCTTTCCCATCCGGCGTTTCGTCATCTACGGCTATACCGCCTTTCCCCGCGACACCCTGGTGAAGCTGGTGGACGACCTGCGGGGTCCGGGACGGACCTCGGCCCACGTGGAGGCGGCCCGGGACCGCATCGAGAAGTTCTACCACGACGGCGGCTACCCCACGACCATGGTGAACATCCCCGAACAGTCGGTGTCCAGCGGCTTCGTCTACCTGCAGGTCATAGAAGGGAAGGTGGGGAACGTGGCAGTCAAGGGGAACCGCTGGGTGGGCGAGGAGCGCATCCGCAGCAAACTCCCGTCCCTGGCATCGAAAGAAGTGGTCAATCTGCCGCGCATCAAGGAGGAGCTGCAGGAGGTGGCGAGCGTACCCGACCTGAAGGTGACGCCCGCCATCTCGCCGGGAAAGGAGACCGGCACCGTGGACGTGGACCTGGTGGTGGAGGA
>JAAZOO010000312.1 GCA_012797715.1 Geobacteraceae bacterium
GGAGTTCCGGATGGGGTGTCCCGAGGACCTCCGCTCCGCAGGTGTCGCGGACGATTCCATCGACGTTGTCGTAACCAATGAGATCCTGAACGTTTCCCTGGACAAGCGCGCGGTTTTTTCCGAGATATTCCGCGTGTTGAAACAGGGGGGGGAGTTCTGCTTCACCACGGTGATTGCCGACCGGCGGCTGCCCGCCGGTCTTGCCGATGATTCCTGCCTTCTCCGGGCAGGTTTTGCGGGCGCCCTGTACTGCGAGGATTTTCGCAGGGTTCTCCGGGACAGCGGCTGGCACGACTACCGCACCATCAGCAGGCAGCCCGTCCCCCTGCGCACACCGGGCGCGGCTGGCAAGGTCGGTCTGGCAACTTTTACCTTCCGCGTCGTCAGGACCTTCAAGCTGC
Organism: Geobacteraceae bacterium; assembly: GCA_012797715.1. Lineage (GTDB taxonomy): Bacteria > Desulfobacterota > Desulfuromonadia > Geobacterales > Geobacteraceae > RPRC01. Next base: position 402 of record JAAZOO010000312.1, read on the forward strand.
CTCTGGAGGATATCTGCGAAGACTACGGCCAGGTTGCAGTCTACAAAGGGACCATGCCCGGCTTCCCCCATGCCTTCCCCCTCGATGATCACCACCTGTTCATCAAGGATAAGCCGATGCTGGTGTGCGGGAATTCGTGCGCCATGGTACAGGAAACACGTTTCGGAAAACATTTCGCCGTACTGGGCGACAAGTCCGTTCATTACGGTCCCTTCGACTGTTCCTAGCCGAATTGCACCCGCTCACTCTAGATTCGGCGGTTCTTGGGTCCCCCGTTCGCTCCGAAGTCCTGTTTCTGCTGCTCTACGCTTATTTCGCGTCGTGCAGCAACGAAATACGGCAGAGCCGCTCTTGCGGATCCCCCAACTGCCGGTTCTGGTTGAAACACAAAGCCCCCGGTCTCGAAGCCGTGGGGCTTTGTGTTTTTCCGCTTCAGCGGCCTGGGCCTGCGTTTCAGGGGAATATCCTTCCGCTTGGGGTGGGGAATGGGGCTGATCCGGGTACGGTTACGACAGGCACTGGAAGAGCCCCATGCACCAGAAGCAGTCGCCGCAGGGGACGGTGTTGGCGTAGCAGTCCTGCTCGAATTCCTCGCAGTATATATATTCGCAGGGTACGAGGTTGCAGTTGGAGCAGAAGGGGTATTCATGCCTCAGCACTTCCTCCCGGAAGGCCCGGTATCGGGAATCATTCCAGATGTCCAGGATGCCCTTGTCGCCGATGGTGCCGAACACCTTTCTGTTGACGTATTTCTTGCGGCCGGAGAAGTGGCACTGAAAGGTGTGCCAGAGAAAATAGCAGGGGTGGACTTCTCCGTCCCAGGAGATGAACATGCCTCCGTTATCGATGAAGTCGCACGTGCGTTCGTTCCTGGGCGATGTGCCGGGAAGCCGCAAATCCAAGCCGCTTTCTTCGGCTATCGCACGGGCTGTGTCGAAGGTTTTGGCAAGCTCGTCCGCCATGGCGGTGTCCCGCTTCATAAGGTTCTCCAGGTGCAGGAAGATGTCACGGGACCTGGCCTCGGAAATCATTTCCAGCACGAAGTCAACCATGCGCTGTTCTTCAGGGGTGCGGATGAATTTGCAGTGGTAGACATGGAAGAAGGTGCTGATGTCGATTCCCAGCTCATTCCCCTTTTTCCGCCATTTGTCAAACAGTTCCACTGCCTCTCGGGTATTGTAGTCATAGGCAATCTGGGAAACATGGCCTTTCTCGTAGGGAAGGAGATGGGAGACGATTGCAAAGGAAACGCCCCGGGATGCCGACCAGCGGAGCACATCCGGGAGCTGGTGCACGTTGTCCCGCATCAGCACGAATTCCACACCGATCTGAAGGCGGGAGCCGGGATTCCGCCTTATGGCGCGGTTCAGCGAGCGGAATGCCCCTTCCAGGTCCTCGACCTCCCCCCCCTCCCGTATCTTGCGGAAGGTGTCGGGACAGATTGCGTCAAGGGAGAGGCAGATGCGGTCAAGCCCGGCCTTTACCAGCGACTCGGCCCGGACGTCGTCCAGGAGCAGTCCGTTGGACTGGAACCCCACCCAGCTTCCCGCCGGCATCAGTTCCTTGGCCCGGCGGATGAAGAATTCCAGGTCGGGATGGAGCAGCGGCTCGCCGATGCCGTTCAGGACGACGGCTTCGGCCCGGGAAAAGGCGGGTTCCAGCGCCTGGAATGTTTCACGGGAAAGATCCCCTTCTTTCAGGCCGCTCCCCATGCTCTGCTTGACGCACATCTGGCATTTCATGTTGCAGCGGGTGGTGGTTTCCACGAACAGCCGCGATGGGTAGCTCCTGAGAGCGGGCAGCAGTTCTGCTTCGGTATCATGTTCGGTAATTTTCGGATCGGTGGAATTCATGGTTCTGTTTCTATCTCTCCTTTTGGGGCATGAAATTTACGGGACATCGCACCGTTTCGGAAGAATGATGGGGTTCGGAAAATATCTTTTCTGGAAATAGAAGGCCAGATTGACCAGGCTGATCAGGACCGGAACCTCGACCAGGGGACCAATGACCGAGGCGAACGCCTGCCCGGAGTTGAGGCCGAACACGGAGATGGCCACGGCAATGGCCAGCTCGAAGTTATTGCTGGCGGCGGTGAACGACAGGGTTGCGCTCTTCTCGTAATTGGTGCCGAGTTTTTTGCTCATGAAAAAGGATACTACAAACATGATAACGAAATAAAGGAGCAAAGGAATCGCTATCACGATCACGTCTTGGGGATTGCTCAGGATCTTGTCCCCCTGGGTGGCGAACATGACCACGATGGTGAACAGGAGGAAGATCAGGGTCAGGGGGCTGATGACGGGAGCGAAAGACTTTTCGAACCATTCCTTCCCCTTGATCCGCGTGAGACTGAAATGGGTGATAATCCCGGCAAGGAACGGTATGCCGAGGTAGATGAAGAC
>JAAZOO010000313.1 GCA_012797715.1 Geobacteraceae bacterium
CACCCCCCCCTCGCTTGAAAAAACCCGAGCCGAGAAGCCTGCCTCGGCCGAGCCGCCTGCCCATGCCAAGGCAAAGCGACTGGCCCGCTTGATTGTATCCGACATCGCACTCTACAATCAGGCCGCCGTAGAAGAAGGCATCCGGAACAACACCTTCACGGAACTTTTGGCCCACGATATCAAAGAGGCGCGCACCCTCTACGCACAACGGGTCCCCGACGAGATCCGGAACACCACGACATACCTGGACGACGCATTCGAAGAGCTCATCGCCCGCAAGAAACGGGAACTGAATATCGGCTGAGCGCAGCGCGGAAATGAACGCCGTGCAAAACCTGGATCATCCAAAACCCGACGACCATGCCCGGCTTCACAGACGCCGGGCGTTTTCACTCAATACCACCCTCCCTTCTCCCCATCCCGAATCCATCGCTTCCTTTCCACGCAAAGCCGTTCCCACGACAGGTTTCCAATGGTGTATACTGTCCAGTGTCGTGACCGGTTCCCCCCACGAAGCACCCACAAGGAGAGATGTCCATGACTATTCCATCGGCACTCAGAAAAGTTTCGGATACCGTCTGGGAACTTCCCGTCACCTATAAACCGGGAATGCTGGTCCCCGCCCGCATCTACTGCACGGAAGGGCTCCTCAGCCGGATGGACGAGGGGGTCTTTGAGCAGGTCACCAATGTGGCGTGCCTGCCGGGCATCATCAACTACGCCTTCTGCATGCCCGACGGGCACTGGGGATACGGCTTCCCCATCGGCGGCATGGCTGCCATGGACCCGGCCACGGGGATCATCTCTCCCGGAGGTATCGGGTTCGACATCAACTGCGGCATGCGCCTGGTCCTCACCTCTCTCACCTACGACGAAGTCAAACCCGAGCTTCCCCGCCTGGTTGACGCACTGTTCTCGCGGATCCCCTCCGGAGTGGGCAGCACCGGCTTCGTCAGGATATCCCGTGACGAATTCCGTCTCGTTGCGGAGATGGGCGCGCGCTGGTGCAGGCGAAACGGCTATGCCTGGCAGGAAGACCTGGAGTTGACCGAGGAAGGCGGGTGCTTTTCCGGAGCGGACGCCTCCGCGGTCAGCGAGAAGGCCGTGGAAAGGGGATTCGACCAGATCGGCACCCTCGGTTCCGGCAACCACTACCTGGAAATCCAGGTTGCGAAGCCGGAAAACATCCATGACGAAGAAACAGCCCGCTCCTTCGGCTTCACCCTTCCCAACCAGGTGGCGATTATGTTCCACTGCGGCAGCCGCGGCTTCGGACACCAGGTGGCCACCGATTACCTGAAGATATTTCTCGACGTCTGCGGAAAGAAGTACGGTATCCGCGTCAACGATCGGGAGCTCTCCTGCGCCCCCTTCCGTTCCCCTGAGGGGCAGGCCTATTTCGCGGCCATGAAATGCGCCGTGAACATGGCTTTCGCCAACCGCCAGGTAATCCTCCACCGCATCCGCGAGGTATTCTCAACCGTATTTCACCGTTCTCCGGAGGACCTGGGGATGCGGATGGTGTACGATGTGGCACACAATACGGCGAAGCTGGAGCGTCACACGGTAGGTGGAATGAAGAGGGAAGTCCTGATTCACCGGAAAGGCACGACGCGGGCGCTTGCCCCGGGCATGGAAGGACTCCCCGACCGCTACCGGGAAACGGGGCAACCGGTCATCATCGGCGGCAGCATGGAAACGGGCTCCTATCTCCTGGCCGGAATGCCCGGCGGAGAGGAGACCTTCTACACCACGGCCCACGGCAGCGGACGGGCCATGAGCCGCCACCAGGCACTGAAACTTTTCCGGGGCCAGAAGATCCTGCGGGAGATGGAGGAGCGCGGCATCCAC
>JAAZOO010000314.1 GCA_012797715.1 Geobacteraceae bacterium
TCTCCTGTCAGCTTCAGCTCCGCCTTCTTCCCCTGGAAGCTGGCGGTGAGTGTGGCTTTTCCGGGAGACCAGGTGAGGATGGCTTTGTCCCATGTGAGCTGTACCGTGACAGGTTTCGGCGGCTCCGGCTTCAGCGACGCTTCGGCCGCTCCTTCCGTCGCCACACTCACCCTGTCGATGTAAATCCTTTCGGGATACGGCCTGGCTACATCGGCCGGAAAGACCTCCAGCGCGGCCCAGCCGAAGGGATGGAGGTTGTTCTCCGCTGTGGGCGTGTCCCCCGCAAGCCAGACGGTGGTCGCGTTGCCGCCGCTTTTTGCCGGTTCACCCTTTTTCCCCATGATCCTGATGTTCCTGAAACCGGCAACGGTTACGCACTCGGCCCCGGAGTGCCGTCCGATCCGTAGGGGAAAGACCTCCTTCATGAACCGCTCGCCGAATGCCCGGACCATGGCGTTCCTTACCCCTGACGGCACGCTGATCCCTTGCAGCAATAACTCTTCCGCAGCCATCTCGCCATCAAAGAAGGCGGCAGACTGGGCAAAGAACGCCTTACCCACAGGGACAGCGCATTCCTTCCTGATGGGCGCTCCACGTTCCGGTTCATGCAGGGTGATTACCCCTTCGAAAACCGACGGGACGTCATGGCGAATCACTTCGAGGATCTGCTGGGGGCCGCGGGCCCCGAACCTGGATGGTTTCTTCTTCTTGTTGACGGCAAAGCAGATGCGGGTTTCGGGCCGGCCGACCGGCAACAGGTCGGATACCTTGACCATCCGGAACGGATCAGAGTCGAAGGCGCCCCCCATGAGCTGTTTCTCCAGTTCTTTCGCGGCCCCCCTGTCCCTTGTGTTGATGTCGATCTTCCGTGATCGCTGCACATGGTTCAGCCAACCGGTCCGCAAGGAGCCCTTCAATGCCGAGCCGGGAATGTAGGGGGCCTGGTCCAGGGGCAGATAACTGGTGCGGGCGATCAGGAAATTATTCAGTTCCTGCTTGATATCGCGCTCGTTGCGCGCGTTGAGCCTGGTGAGCACCCGCTCGTAGCTCGCCAGGAAGCCGTCGCATACCGGCACCGTCTTCCATTCAGCACGCGGCGTGCATTTCCCCATGAACCGGTACAGTTCCACAATCGACTCCAGGGTGCCCTTCTCGCAAATGGAAAGAAATTGTTTCTTTTCATGCGCCGAGAGGGATCGGGCGAAGTCAAGGGGGTCGAAGGCGACAAGAAGCTTTGCATTCTTGTCCACCATGAAACCGGTGGGCTCGTAGACATCGTCGCAGCCGATGTGAATCGGCGAAAAAACATGAAGACGCACTTTGTACGGAACCTGTCTCGCCATATCAGTTCACCTCCAACCGGACGGGAATGAAGAGGGAATAACCCTGGGCCACGGCCGTATCCAGAACCTTCGAAAGGCCGGTCACGGCGGTCCCCAGGTAGGGGCGAGTTCGGCACTCGGCCATATCCGCCGGAAACAGCAGAGCCCCCTCATCGGCCATGATGACCGGATTCTTGAACGGTTTTCCCGATACGGCCAGCCGATCCCCGTGCTTGCCGAAGCGGGTGAACGGGGTGAAGAGAGCGTCCCGGTAGCGTTTCTTCTCCGGCACGCACGGCCCCAGGGTATAGAAGGCATTGGGATTCTTTGCGCCGAATTCCGCGAGATTCACGTCCTGGAACGAAACAATCCCGAACTTGCCCATGCCGGTGGACGCGTCCCGCCCGAAGCCGGTCACGCCGATTTTCTCCAGGCCGGATCTGAGCGCCTCCCTGGAAAGGACGTCTTCGTCTATACCGACGAAAACCGTCAAACGGCTTCCCGCCGGATAGAGCGTCTCGGTTTGCGCATAGGGCGCGAATCCTTCGCCGGTTGTTCCGGTCAGCCGATTGATACTGTTGCGGCTGCGCAGATACTCCGCAGGGAGACCGGGCAGGTCGTCACCGGCACAGTAGCGGCAGGCGGCGAGGTCGGCCAGA
>JAAZOO010000315.1 GCA_012797715.1 Geobacteraceae bacterium
CAGGTTGAAGGGGGACGCGCTTCTGCGGGGACGGGTCGACGAAATAAAGCATGAGCTCCTGTCCAATCCGCTCTTGTCCGACTACCTGCACGGTCTCTGGGTCGAGGCGAAAGCATGGCTGCGCGCCGATCTGGACCGGCAACCCTCCAGAATCCGGAGCAAGGTGTCGGAATGTGCCCTGGGTCTGGGGGCTTTTCTGGCGAAGAACAGTGACCTGAAAGATTCCGTGAACGAACACCTGGAGACGATTGTCAGGCGCTATGCGGACGGTCTGCGCCTGGGTTTCGCCAAGCATATTTCCGGAACGGTGCAGCAGTGGGATGACAAGGATTTCGTGAGCGAGCTCGAGCTGAGCATCGGCTCGGACCTGCAGTTCATCCGCATGAACGGAACCTTGGTGGGCGGATGCATCGGTCTCCTCATCCATGGGGCGACAGTGATATTTCTGTAGTGTCGCCGTCCTTTCTTGATTCCATACAACGTTGTTTGACGGTATCCGAAGAGAACGATTTTCATGAAAGAAACGCATACCCCCCGTATCATCCCCCGCTCCGACCATCCCATCTCGCGGGCCATGCTCAGCCCCAACGCCCTCAAGACACTCTACCGCCTCAGGGACAACGGGCACACCGCATGGCTGGTGGGCGGTTGCGTCCGGGACCTGCTCCTGGGCCGGGAGCCCAAGGATTTTGATGTGGCCACCGATGCCGTTCCGGGACGGATAAAAAAACTGTTTCGCAACTGCCGTCTCGTGGGGCGGCGTTTCCGGCTGGCTCACCTCCATTTCAGGGACGAGATCATCGAGGTGTCCACCTTCCGCGCCCACGTTCAGGGAGAGGACGATGCGGTGAGCCGGGAAGCAGGAGCTGATGGGGACGCCGGCACCGGGAGTTCCCGTGATCCCCGGCGCCTGGTAAGTGAAGAGGGCGTGGTGCTGCGCGACAATGTCTTCGGAACTCCCGCGGAAGATGCGTTACGTCGGGATTTCACCGTCAATGCCCTTGCCTACGATATAGCCGACTTTTCCATCATCGATTTCGTTGGAGGAATGGAAGACCTGCGGGACGGGGTGATCCGGACCATCGGCGATCCCGGGTCCCGCTTTACCGAAGACCCGGTGCGCATGCTGCGGGCGGTGCGCTTCGCCGCCCTTCTCGGATTCGAGATTGAGGACGCCACCTGGCGGGCGGTGGTGGAGAACGCCCCCTCACTTACCCTGTCCACCCCCCCCCGCCTCTACGAAGAGGTGCTCAAGCTTTTCCTTTCCGGTGAAGGCGAGCGGACCTATCAGCTCATGCGCCGGGGGGGGCTGTTCGCGCCGCTTTTCCCCGGACTTGATGCCTGGCTTGCCCAGGAGACGGAGGGGTTCCCCCACGCCGGCATCGGAAGGAACCTGGAATGGGTAGACCGGAGAATATCCAGTGGGGAAAAGGTGTCTCCCCCACTCCTCCTTTCCCTCATGTTCGGCGAGTACCTGGAGGAAGAGGCTGCACGGTTGCGCGGCCGTGGGTTCCCTCCCCAGGAGGCGATGGACGGGGCAGTGGCCGCATTTCTCGGTGCGCAGGCTCCGCTTGTAGCGATTCCCCACCGCGTGGGGGTGGGGGTGCGGGGCATCCTTACCCTGCAGAACCGTCTGCGGAGGATTCCGGGAAAACGGCCGGAAAGCGTGCCGGCCCGGAGCTGGTTTCCCGAAGCCCTTGCCTACCTTCGCTGCCAGTGCGAGGGTATGGGCGGGGACGCAGGGATTCTGGCCTGGTGGGAGCGTTTTGCGCGGGAAAACGCCATTTCTGTGGGGGAGAAGCAGGCTGACGCACCCAAAGCCAGGCATGGGCGTAGGCGGCGCCGGGGAAAGAAGAAAAACCGGACAGGGGATTAGAGATATTTTTCTTGAAATCGGGGCGGTTTGTGATAGTGTATCCGTTTTGTTACGCGCGCGGCGAGGAGACTCGCCGTTCTTTTTGGAGGGAGCCGGGCAAAGGGCCTCGTGCCCTTTGAAGCGAGGGGCCGGATGACGTGGCACGGGGATGCGGCGCGTGTCCCGTTCACTGTAGAGAAGGACGAATCACCCAGGAAAGGGAATACGAAGAAAAGGAGAAGCAATGAAGTACCTGCGGAGAAAATGTATCGATTGCGGCAGCGAGGCGGTAGAGATGTTGGTTGACGAGATCAAGCCGAATTTCAGGATGGAAGTGGTGAAATATGCATGCGGCGCCGAGTTCAGGGGGTCCTTTTCCACCAGAAGCAATATGGGGAAGGCCGAGCACTCAGGCTGCATGAATTGAGCATACCGGACCGGCGCGGGAAGCACTTCCCGCACCCGGAGGAAAAGGGGGGGCATCTGTGTGCCGCCCCTTTTTTCGTGCGCCGAAGCACCTCCGGAACGGATTCCGCCCTGTCCGCCCCTGTCCCCGGGGGCCGCCATCTTCTCTTCTCTTGTCCGGTGTAGACCCCCATGCTATTCTTGACAAAATCGCAGAGAAAAGTCATTTTTACCTGTTTCTGCGCACGCCGGCATCCGGGATTCCGTTCCGGCACATCTCCCCGGCTGCCCGATTTCCAGCGCAGTAACGGAATCTTTTGAGCATCCTTCCTAACGACAGCACCGCTGCGGGGCGACACGGGGCACATGGCTACGTTCAGCGCTTTACGGCGGCTGACCTCGTTCGTGTGAGGTGGAGAGTCATGAAACAGGCTCGGGACACTGATGGTATGAAGCAGGCATTGCGGATCGTTGCGCTGTACGTGCTCTTCAGCGGACTCTGGATATACTTTTCCGATTTGCTCCTCGCTAAGATCGTCCATGATCCGGAAGTCTTCACCCGGCTATCCATCTCCAAGGGGTTCGCCTTCATC
>JAAZOO010000316.1 GCA_012797715.1 Geobacteraceae bacterium
AGAAAACGACCCAGAAGAAGGCGGCAAGATACGTCACCAGGATTAGATAGACGCAGATGCTCACCGGAAGGGGGAGCTTGCCGTACGTGGTGACCACGATGTTGATCCAGTAGAGAATCCCGCCGAAGGATACCAGGCCGGCAACAAATCCCAGCTTTCCGGCTTTCCGGGCGCTCTTCCGGCCGCAGGCCAGAAAAAGCGGCACGAAAGCGAACCATGCAAGGAAAGACAGACCGGCCTTGGGAAACGACAGCGCCAGCAGCGCACCGGAAAGGGCGGAGAGAAGGTAGTCGCGTCGCGGCACAGAATGGAAGCCAGGCATCTTGAAGCGTGAGTAGTCCACTAGCTCTCCGCCTCCGCCGCCGCACCCTTCCGCGCGATTCTGACTCTGCGGATCTTCCGCTCATCCGCGTCCAGCACGGTCATATGAATATCGTCCGTCTCGACCTCTTCACCGGAGCGGGGTATCTTTCCCGTAAGGTGGAAGATGAGTCCGCCGACGGTGTCGAACATCTCCCGTTCCACTTCTATCCCGAAATACTGTTCAAGCTCCTCGATGGGAAGGCGGGCATCCACGACAATGGAGCCGTCGGGCTGGGACAGCAGCCACTCCTCCTCCGCATCATATTCATCCTGGATGTCGCCGACAATTTGTTCCAGCAGGTCTTCGATCGTCACGATTCCGGACGTGCCGCCGTACTCGTCGATGACCACGGCCATATGGACACGTTTCCGTTTGAACTCCTGCAGGAGCTCTTCCAGGTTCTTCGTCTCGGGTATATAGTAGGGGACCCTCAGTATCTTTTTCAGTTCAAAGGATGAAGCATCCACCCCCCAGCATTTCAGGAGATCCTTTGCATACAGGAGTCCGATGATGTTGTCCACGGTATCTTCGTACACGGGAAGTCGGGAATGACCGCAGCTGATTATCTTGGAAAGGACGTCCTGGATGGTGTCGGTACTGTCGATGCACGCCACATCGGTCCGGGGAACCATGATTTCCCGGACTACCGTCTCGCGGAGATGGAAAATGGACTGGATCATCTCATTTTCCCGGGAATTGATAAGCCCTTCCTCTTCTCCGGCGGTTATGATCTCGTGGAGCTCCTCCTCGGTTATTTTCCTGCGGCCGGAGACAAACCTCCCGAGGATATCCCACAAACCCGACTTTTTCCTGCTCCGGACCCCCTCTTCCAAAGCTTCTGTTCCTCCATTGAATAGCAGCTCCTCTCCCGGCCGCTCCGGCATAGTCCGGGGCATACCGCGAGAGTCGTTCTGGTCCGTTTTACGTCATTTCAGAGTGGCAAAGACACAAAGCACCGCAACGGTGAGGCAAATACCGAACAGCGCCCCCAGCAAGACTTCACGGAACGTATGAAGGCGAAGGGCGATGCGGGAATTGCTCACCATGACCGCCAGCGTCAGCGTCAGAAGAGAGCTGACAGGGTCCCGCGTGGTCAGGGAAACAATTGTCGCGATTGCAAACGCCACGGCGGAATGCCCGCTTACACTCCCGCCTTCCAGTGGAGACCCTTTCCCTGCCGCCGCTTTCAGGATGACAATCGATATGACAACACTCAGGATGGCGACGAGAGCGCCGGTCTCCGTCGGTGCCCCGACCATTGCCAAAGCCTCCTTGTAGGGGGGGAAGATATAGCGCGAGAGGATCAGGTACCCCATGACCGCCGCCCCGATGGCGGCAATCAGAACCGCGCCTGCTGCCACGTCCTTGGCATGCTTGGCAAGGGGATGGTAGCCTGGAGAAACAATGTCCACGCACAGCTCGACGGCGGTGTTCATCAGTTCCGCGAACAAGACAAAGGATACGGAGATCACCAGCAGAATGAATTCCAGGCTGGAGACGTTCAGGAACAGTACGGCGGCCAGTATCGCCAGGGCAGCCAGAAAATGATTGCGCATATGCCTCTGGCTCTTTGCCGCAAACAGGATCCCCTCCAATGCAAAGTTGATGGAATCCGTATACCGGCGCGGCTTCGTAGGGCCTTGGGGCGACGAATTCACCGCTTCCACCTAGAGGAGACCTTCACGCTTGAGAAGGGTAATCATTTTCCGTTGCGCCCGCTCCATCCTCCTGGCCTCCTCTTCTCCCGATCTCTCGTGGTCATGGCCGGTTACATGAAGGATACCGTGAAGGAGAAGGAAGCCGAGTCGTTCCGCAAGGGGTATCCCCTCTTCATCCGCTTCGCGCCGGGCCGTATCCGCGGAAATTACCACATCACCGAGAAGATGGGGGTTTACACCGGCGAAATCCCCTTCTCCCATGGAAAAAGAGAGGACATTGGTGGATTTGTCGATTCCGCGATACTCACGGTTGAGACGGCGCATGGTCCTGTCGCCCACAAAGGTCACGGAAAGCTCGCTATCGGTGAATCCCAAGGCGCTTAAGATCCTCAGCGCCTGACTTCTTATCCTCTTCGCCTCGATTGGATGCCGTCTTTGTCTGTTCCCGATCACTATCCTCAACGGGTTTTTTCCCTCCATACACCTTGAATGCCGGTTCGGGGTAATCAATCCGGTGATGGTAAATACCGGAGAGAATCCGATTGAAGCTCTTTGCGATGTCGTGCAGGTTTTTCAGGGTAAGCTCACACTCTTCCAGCTGACCGTCGATGAAAATATTGTTGATGATCTTCTGGACCATTCCCTGGATGCGGGCGGGCGTGGGGTCTGTCAGTGTCTTGGATGCCGCTTCCACGCAATCGGCAAGCATGACGAGCCCGGCTTCGCGGGTCTGGGGCTTGGGTCCGGGATAGCGGAAATCCCGCTCATCGATATTTTTCGCGTCCGCGTCATCCCCCCCCTTCGCCTTCTGGTAGAAGTAGCTGATGAGGGCGGTTCCGTGATGCTGGCGGATGATGTCGATAATCGGCACACCCAGTCTCTTCTCCCTTGCCAGCTCGACACCTTCCTTCACATGGGAAATGAGGATCAGCGCGCTCATGTTCGGCGAGAGCTTGTCGTGACGGTTCTCGCCGGAGCTCATGTTCTCGATGAAGTAGAGGGGTTTGCTTATCTTGCCGATATCGTGGTAATAGGCAGCGACTCTCGCCATGAGGGGATTGGCGTGAATCGCCTCTGCCGCAGCCTCCACCATGGTACCGACCAGGATGCTGTGATGGTAGGTGCCGGGAGCTCGGATCATGAGCTCTCGCAGCACGGGGGAATTGAGACTCGCCAGCTCCAGAAGCTTGATGTCGGTCGTGTAATGAAAGACGTTTTCGATAACGGGAACGGTTCCCGCCACGATGACAGCGTTGACCATCCCTCCCACCAGGGCGAAAATGATAATATAAAGCGACTGAGAGGTAAAGAGATTATCGGTGAGAATCTGATAGGGAACGGCAAGGGCCAGGTTTGCGACGCTGACCTTCAGGCCGGCCGTGTAGATGGTGCCGCGGTACTGGCATTGCCTGACGCCGTGGGCGCCGATTATACCCCCCAGCAGGGCGTATATGACCACGGGAAGGCTATTGTTGAACATCATCCCCAGAAGGGGAGCGCTCACGGCACAGTATACCAGAGCAACCTCGGAATTGAGGATGATCCTCACCAGCATGGCACCGGCGGCAAAGGGGAACAGGTAGAAATAGTTTTCGATGTCTATCCGGGGAAACAGGATTCCCATGGCGGTAGAGACCGTATAGGAAATTTTCAGAACGAGAAAAAACCCGACCGTCAGCAGCGACAGGAGCAGCATATCTTTGATCGTTGGCTTGAACTTGCGGATGTTTTTTCGTGCGAAGCGGAAGGGAAAGGAGAGGAGGACGAGGGTCAACCCGAAAACCCCTATCCCCACGAGGAGCCTGTTCACTCCGTGACCGACTTCAAAGATCTTGTTCAGCTTGAGAGCCTGCGCTTCGGAAATCCTCTCCCCTTCACGGACAATCATCTCTCCCCGCTTGATCTGATAGACAACCGGACGGATGGAATTCCTCGCCTCCCGTCGCTTTGCTTCCGTGGCTTGCGGATTCGGCGTGAGGTTAGGCTGGAACGCCTTGAGGAGGAGCGCGGTAATCGCTCCTTTGTGATGAGGGTCGGCAACAGGAAGGCGCCCACCGTGGATGATGCCGGCAACATCCTTCAGATCGATGGCGGATGTGGTCGCGTCCCCAGCACCGACCAGGCTTCCGTTCGTGCTGTCGTAGAGAAGGACGCCGCGTGAACGGTTCACGGCATAGACAGTTCTGTCGGCAACCACCTTGTTCTTGTACACGGTCTCGGCCAGATGACCGATTTCCGCAAGGAGCGCCCGGAAATTGCGAATCTTCTCCAGGGCCGACAGTTCAGTGGGGGAGACCTCGAAACCGAGGATACCGGAGACGGTTCCCCGCAATGCCTCCGTATCGCTCTCCCCTTTGCTTCGCGCATCCAGTATCGCGGAAAAAGCCCTCGAGAATCGTTCTTTTATCTCTTCGGCCTTTGCGGGTTGATACATGTACACACTGGGCACCGACCGTTCCGCGTCGGATCGGATTTTCTCCGTCTGGGCGGCGTCTTCCAGAAGGTAACTCTGTGTCGCCTTGATATCCGTCTGCGCAATATCGCCGGCCGTATACCGCATGGAGTGAAAATGGCGGCTGGGTATTATCAGAAAGGTAAGGAGAAGTGCTGTCAGGAAGAGAAGGATTGTCTCGTTGAGCCACCGGTTTCCGATGCCGGAAAATCTGTCCTGGAAGGAGTTGAACAGGCGTCTGCCGCGGGCGGCAAGCAGTGTCGCGTTCTTTGTTTCCGTACCGCCTTTTGTGGTATCTGAGGGCATACCCTGTATCTGAAACCTCACCGGGTTACCGGGACGCTGAAAAATCTTTTTAACTGGTGTCCGTCCGGAAACTACGGATATGACACTTTGGGTTTCCGATCCGGAAACGAGGAAATTTTCGATCTGGCAAGGAAATCGAAGGATTGCGCGGAGGCACACATCGGTTCGCCGCATACGCAACCCGGAAGATTGACCCCCAGGGCGGAAAAGGACCGTTTCAGGATGGAAATTAACTATAATCGTTATCCGTTGCAGCGTCAACCGAAACCATGTGCCGGAACCGTCCCGTCCCATGGCGAAAATGCGCACGGTTGAATGGTTTTCATTTTGGTTAAAATATGTTATAAGCTCAATAATTTCACGAAGCAGAAATCCCTGGGTAAAGGAGACGAATATGACTACGATCGCTGAGGTGTATGCACGGGAGATTCTTGATTCCCGGGGCAACCCGACACTGGAAGTGGAAGTGTTTCTCGATTCGGGCGTAATGGGGCGGGCTGCGGTCCCCTCCGGAGCATCCACGGGTGAGAGGGAAGCCCTGGAACTGAGGGACGGGGACGCCGGACGCTACCTTGGGAAAGGTGTCCTCACGGCGGTAGATAACGTGAATTCTAAGATTGCCGATCAGATCATCGGCATGGATGCAACCGACCAAGCCGGCATCGATGCGCGACTGATAGAGCTGGACGGCACAGAGTCCAAGTGCAGCCTCGGCGCCAATGCCATCCTGGGCGTTTCACTGGCGGTTGCCAAGGCTGCGGCCCAGTCTCTCGGCCTTCCCCTGTTCCGGTACATCGGTGGAACGAATGCCAGGGAGTTGCCGGTACCGATGATGAATATTCTGAACGGCGGTGCGCACGCGGATAACAATGTGGATATTCAGGAATTCATGATAATGCCGGTGGGCGCCAAGACCTTTTCCGAAGCGTTGCGCACGGGAGCGGAAATATTCCATTCCCTGAAGAAAGTGTTGAAGAACAAGGGATGCAACACTGCGGTCGGTGATGAGGGAGGATTCGCTCCGAACCTGGGCTCCAACGAAGAGGCACTCCAAGCCATCGTGGAGGCGATACGAGCTGCCGGTTACACGCCGGGAGACGATGTCTTCCTGACGCTGGACGTTGCGGCATCCGAACTTTTCACGGATGGGTACTATGTGCTGGAGAACGAAACATCTCCGAAAAAGACGGCCGAGCAGCTGGTGGATTTCTACGAGGACCTCGTCGCGCGCTACCCCATTATCTCCATCGAGGATGGAATGGCAGAAAACGACTGGGACGGCTGGAAAATACTGACCGACCGCCTGGGAGGAAAGATTCAGATTGTGGGGGATGATCTGTTTGTCACCAACACCAAGACCCTGCAACAGGGAATCGATCGCGGGGTGGCCAACTCCATCCTGATCAAGCTCAACCAGATTGGAACGCTGAGCGAGACTCTGGACGCCATAGAAACGGCCAAGAGGGCCGGGTACACGGCCGTTATCTCCCATCGCTCGGGAGAGACCGAAGACACCACTCTGGCCGATTTGTCCGTAGCGGTCAACGCCGGGCAGATTAAAACGGGCTCCCTCTGCAGAACCGACCGGGTCTGCAAATACAACCAGCTGCTGCGTATCGAGGATGAGCTGGGCGATACGGCTCGTTTCAAGGGAAAGGACGTTTTCTACAATCTACGGAAATAAATCGTATTTGTGATGGCCCGGAAACAAGCCTGCCATCTGGCATCCTGATCATTTCCGCGCACGCGACAAGCCAGGAATTCCTCCGGAATAAAACATTCGGGCACCCGCCTTCGCGGGTATGATGCCTTTTCCGGAGGAATTCATATATCGGAGACGGCAATCCTGGTTAAAAAAGGGGCACTTCCTTACGGGAGTGCCCCTTTTTCCATTCAGCCGCCGAATACCCGCGGCAGGCACCTGTGGGGAATTGGGTGAATACTTATAAATACATGATAATTTTTCGTTGCATTTTTTTCGATTCTGCTCTATAGATTCCGAATTCATTTTTTCCGCACTATTCGCTCCCTTCCCCGTTGAAGGACATCCTCATGGATGACAAGTGGAGTTTTCTCACCGAAGAAATCGGCGTGCCTGGTCCGCACCACCACACACATCCCTGCAGCGCTTCGGTAGCGGACAGAACCTCATGCCTCCGGCCAACCGGATGCGATGTCTGGCGTCGTCTCAACACGACCCAGGAACTTGCGCGTATGGGCGACTGGGAGTACGTGGTTGCGACGGGGAAGTGCCGCTGGTCCCGTAACATTTTCAGGTTGCTGGGAAGAACGCCGTCGTCGGGAAATCTCACTTTTGAGGAGTTTCTCTTCACCTACGTCCCTGACGATGCGATACGGCTTCAAAAAGCGCTCGATTCGTCGATCCGGGAAAACAAGCGCCGGGAGATCGAAGCTTCCGCAAAACTCATCAATGGTCAAGACGCCCGGCATCGGCTCATCTTCGTTCCCATCGCCGACCGCACCGGTGTCGTTTCATGCCTGAACGGCTATCTTCAGGACATATCCCCCATCCCGCCGGAACCGCCATCCGACACGGCCGAGAAACATGGTGTGCGGTTCGTCGCGGTAAACACGAGCGATGTGGTCTTCCGCATCTCACTTCCCGAAGGCGTCTTTGATTTCATAAGCGCAGCTGTCCGGGACGTAACGGGGCACCCTCCCTTGGAGTGGTACCGGAATCCCCTTCTGATTCGTCACATCCTTCACCCCGGTTGGCGGGGAAAATTCGACAGGGAATTCAAAAAAGTTCTCCGCGGCAAGTCAGAAAATTGCCATATCTTCCCCATCCTCCACACTTCGGGAGCAACCCGCTGGATCCAGATGCGCACGACCCTGCTCCGCGACCCGCAGGGCACCCTGCGTGCCATCGAAGGAATCGCAACGGACATCACGGAGAGAAAACGGCAAGAAGGGGAACGTAAGAGGCTCATCCGGCAGCTTCGAAGAGCCTTGTCCGAGGTGAAGACGCTGAGCGGCCTTCTTCCCATCTGCAGCCACTGCAAGAAAGTTCGCGATGACAGGGGCTACTGGCAACAGATTGATGCATTCATTACGGAACACAGTGATCTCTTTTTCTCCCACGGGCTGTGCCCCGACTGCCTTGCCCGGCACTATCCGGAATACACCGCCCGTCGTCCGCCGGAAAAATAAGGACCGACAGCCGCGGCACGTATCCCACCCACTTGCGTAGTTCGGCCATGGCTCGGTCCGCCTCCCGGAGACTCTGTTCGTTGACAATCCCCCTGCGGGCGAGAACCGCGCCTATCATGCCTGCGTCCAGGAGTATCCTGCCGTTGGCGAGAAAGGCGAGAGGTTGAATCCGGGCATCTCTGCCCCGGAACAGCCCAGCACGCGGACATTCACAGATTTCCCTCTTCATATCAGGTTCTTTATCTTCATCTCCGCCTTGAGCCAGGCATATGCAACCGGCGCGGCGACAAGGCCGGCTACACCGAAAAATGCCTCTAGAGCCAGCATGGCGCACAGCAGCTCCCATGCGCGCGCATGCACCTCTCCTCCAACAATCCGGGCGTTCGTAAAATACTCCAGCTTGTGGATGGCGACAAGAAAGAGGAGGGAGGCAAGGGCCACCCCCGGCGAGATGCCGAGGCTTATCAGCACGATGGCCGTATTGGAAATAAGGTTTCCGACAACGGGAAGGAGCCCGGCAACAAAGGTGAGAGGGAGAATGACAGTAAGGAGCGGCATGGAAATGCCGCACAGGAGCAGAACAACGATAAGGTACAGTGCCGTAAGGAGTGTATTGAGGACGGAAATCTTGACCTGGGCGAACACCACCTTGTCAAAGGCATGGGAGAGCGCTTGGGACCGTGCGTAAAGCGCCGCGGTAAGGGGGGGCCATGTGGAGCTGTCGCTGAATTGATGGAGAGCCGTGAGTCCGCCGATCACCATTCCGAAGAGGATGTGGACGAATGTCTTTGCCCCTGCAATCCCCACTGACGATATTTTCTGGCCGTGTTCGCGCATCATTCCGGCAATCTGCGCATGCAGCTCATCCACCGTGGCGGGCAGATACCCTGCAATGGTCGGGGGAACCGCTCGACGCAGACGTTCTAACGTTTCGGCGGCCGCATCCAGGAGCGCACCCATGCCGCCGTTACCGTTCAGAAACGACCAGAGGCCAAGTAGGGAACCGATGAGACCCAGAATGACCAGAACGGCCAGCGCAGCCAAGGCGATCTCATGGGCCCAGCCGCTCCAGTTCCGCGGCAGCCGCCGCGCAAGCTTGACGGTCAGAACGTGAACGGCCAGCCCGGCAAATACCGCCGGAAGCAGATGGAAGCGAAGCACCAGAAAGAAGGAAACACCGGAGAGAATGTAACTGGCGATAACCGGTCCGGGCATTAGCATGCCCTCCGACAGCAAAACGGCATTTGGGAGGGAATACAATCATTTCGTTTCACTTCGGCATCCTCATACTCTATTCATCCGGAAGTACCCACGGATTCGGCAGGTGACACAACCCTTGGCCCCGCCTGGTCGATCCCGCCTCCCCGTTTCAGGTTACATCCTCTTCACCCGCGGCATACACGGCCAAACTTCTCCGTACCAGAGCCTTCACATCCGCATTCGTTTTCACCGTCTTCTCGCAGATCGAACGGACCAGTTCCGCCTTGTCCATGGGATGAATCTCCATTCGGTTAAGGTCAAGCCAGGTTTCCACTTGGAAGATCACTTTCTCGAGCCGGTCCAGATCCACAAGCACCGCATCTTCGTCAGCCAGCGGCTCCTCACCGCCGGACAGGAGTTCTGCGCACAGGTGGCGCACCAGTGCGGCCTTTCCCGAAGGGGGGAGATCGATGCGTTTGGCCGCAAGCGAGGCAGTCACCTGTTCGACCAGCTCCGTGCTAATTTTGTCCTTTTCCCGGCTTTTCACGTATTCATCCTCCTGACTCCATGGCATGACGGGAACGTTCGAGTATCCAACCGGAAACTCCGGATGTGGCACGATTGGTTTCCAATCCGGAAATGAGAAATTTTCGGCCTGGCAAGGAAATGGTGGAGGTTGCGCGGAGGCGCACATCGGTTTGCCGCGCACGCAACCCTGAAGATTGACGCCGCCAGGGCGGAAAAGGACCGTTTCCGGATGGTAACGATCTACGCCTCCCGTCCCCTCCTCTCCGGTCCGCTGTATTTTGCGCTCGTGCCGTTCTGTCCCCGCAGGGGACCGTGGGGGATACGCACCCACCCATCGGAGCGGCGAAATCCGATAATCATCCGGGAACGGATCAATTCATCCAGGCGTTCCGGATCAACAAAGTCGAATTCTCCGTCTATATATTGAACAGGTATTCGCATGAGCGATCTCCTCTCCTTTCCCTCGATTCTAGGTTTCACCCATGTGCCACACACAGGTACTGTGCCAGATGAGGATCGGACCTGGCAATAATTTCATTCACTTCCACCATTTCAGGTGGAAAAATCACTACACACTGTCATTGAATACACATTTTACTTGCAATCCTATGGGACATTGTCTATTTTTACAAATTCAGCCTATCGGCCCGGCAGATTTCCTGATGCTTCTCTTTCTGCCGGTACAGACCTCCTTTTGTTTCATCGATCACTAACCCCCCCTGCTTTCAGTCATAAACTCCTGAAATCGCAGCAGCACGAACGGTTGGCGACGATGCATACTGTCGGTCACCACGTGCTGCCGCCGTCCTCCCTGTGGGCCATACGTTTGTCCCCGCGGCTTCGGCATACACTCTCTTGCCCGTTGGGCCTGCGCAACTGCTTTTCATCCGCGGTGTTGCCTGCATACGGTGGTCCCGCATCATGTGGTCATGACCATCGTTTTTCGGCGAAACGCACGATAGCGCTGTCCGTTTGCACACGGCTCACAGTAAAGGATTTACCATGTCTTTTGCGGAACTCCACCTGCACCCATCGATTCTCAAGGCCATCGAAGCCCGAGGATACTCAAACCCAACACCGATCCAGAAGCAGGCCATCCCCGTGGCCATGGCAGGCCATGACCTGCTGGCCACTGCCCAGACCGGCACCGGCAAGACCGCCGCCTTCGTCCTGCCCGCGCTCCAGCGCCTGCACTCACCGCCCGTCGCGTACGGACGCGGACCGAGGATGCTGATCCTCACCCCGACACGGGAACTGGCAACACAAATTGCCGACTCCATCCGCGCCTACGGCGCGTTCATG
>JAAZOO010000024.1 GCA_012797715.1 Geobacteraceae bacterium
AAGCGGCGACACGGACATTCCCGTAAACTTTCTCTTCCAGGTGGCGCACCGCTTCGGGGTCGAACTGACCGATCTGCTGACCGGCGAAAGCCCCCGTCTCCACGTCTATTCCCTTGTCAGGGACGGGGCGGGCGTGGCCTTCGATCGCAGGAAGCAGTACCACTACCGCCATCTGGCGTACAATTTCAGCCACAGGAAGGCCGAGCCGTTCCTGGTCACCGTTGAGCCGGAGGCGCCCGAGGCCCCGGTGAGCCGCAACAGCCACGCCGGTCAGGAGTTCAACTATGTCCTGGAGGGGAAGCTGCTGATTCTCCTCGACGGCCATGAGCTGGAGCTGAATCCGGGGGATTCCCTCTAT
The DNA here is from genome assembly GCA_012797715.1 of Geobacteraceae bacterium. Lineage (GTDB taxonomy): Bacteria > Desulfobacterota > Desulfuromonadia > Geobacterales > Geobacteraceae > RPRC01. The sequence continues at coordinate 359 of JAAZOO010000024.1, forward strand.
TTCGACGCAAGCCGTCCCCACGGCATGAAGGCTCTGGGCGGGAGAGAAGCGAAGTTCCTGGCGATCATTTTCTAGAATGAACAATGAACAGGCCTGCCGGGTTTCCCAAGTCCGCCAGGTCTTTCCCTGAGAGGTGTCTGTCCCATGCTCGATACATTCCTTCCCCGTACTCGGTTCGACTCCTACGATGATTTTGTCGAAAACTTCACCATAACCGTTCCCGAATCCTTCAACTACGCCTACGACGTTGCCGACGAGATTGCCCGGCGGGAACCGGACAGGGTCGCCCTTATCTGGTGTGACGACAAGGGAAACGAGGCTGTCTTCACCTTCGGCCAGCTGAAACGGTACAGCGACAAGGCCGCATCCTTCTTCCGCTCCGTGGGCATCGGCAAGGGGGACCCGGTGATGCTGATCCTGAAGCGCCGCTACGAGTTCTGGTTCTGCCTCCTGGGACTCCACAAGCTGGGGGCTGTCGCCATCCCGGCGACCCACCTTCTCACCGCCAAGGATATCGTCTACCGCTGCAACGCCGCCGACATCCGCATGGTGGTTGCGGTGAACGATCCGGAGGTGATCCTGCACGTGGAGGAGTCCCTGGAGAAGTCGCCCACCCTGCGCTGCAAGGCGGTCCTCCATGCCGACCGGGAGGGGTGGCTCAACTTTTCCGCGGAGCTGGAAAGGGCCTCCGCTGATTTCCGGCGACCCACCGGGGAGGAGCGGGAGTGCAACGACGACATCTCCCTCCTCTATTTCACCTCCGGCACAACCGGCATGCCCAAGATGGTCCGGCACGATTTCGTCTATCCCCTGGGACATATCCTGACCGCCAGGTACTGGCAGAACGTTCAGGACGGCGGGATCCACCTCACCATCGCCGACACCGGCTGGGCCAAGGCCGTGTGGGGGAAGATCTACGGCCAGTGGCTGAGCGGCGGAGCGGTCTTCGTCTACGACTACGACAAGTTCACCCCCAAGAATCTGCTGGAGGTGATAGCCCGCTACGGTGTCACCACCTTCTGCGCCCCCCCCACCATCTACCGCTTCCTGATCAAGGAGGATTTCTCCGGACTGGACCTGTCGCGCCTGAAGTACTGCGTCATTGCGGGAGAGCCCCTCAATCCGGAGGTATACAACCAGTTCCTCAAAAAGACAGGCATCCGGCTCATGGAAGGGTACGGCCAGACGGAATGCACCCTGGCCATCGCCACCTATCCCTGGATGGAACCGAAGCCGGGCTCCATGGGCAAGCCCTCTCCCATGTACGATATGGATATCGTGAACGAGGAGTTGCGGTCGTGCGAGGTGGGCGAGGAGGGCCAGATCATCATCCGGACGGACAGGAAGAAGCCGGTGGGGATGTTCAGCGGCTATCACCGGGATCCGGACATGACGCGCCGGGTGTGGCACGATGGCATCTACTACACCGGCGACATGGCATGGCGGGACGAGGACGGATACTACTGGTTCGTGGGCCGTTCCGATGACGTCATCAAGAGCTCCGGGTACCGCATCGGGCCGTTCGAGGTGGAGAGCGCGCTCCTGGAGCACCCCGCGGTCATGGAGTGCGCCATCACGGCGGTTCCCGACGAGATCCGCGGTCAGATCGTCAAGGCAACGGTGGTTCTCACCCGGGAGTATGCGCCCAGCGACGACCTGGTGGAGGAACTCCAGGAGCACGTGCGCAAGCTGACGGCGCCGTACAAGTATCCCCGCATCATCGAATTCCTGCCGGAACTTCCCAAGACCATCAGCGGCAAGATACGCCGCGTGGAAATCCGGGAAAAGGACAAGGGTGAAGCGGAGGGCGCAACTCCGTGAGATTCGAACACGAGCAATCCTTCTGGGGAGGGATCGTCAAGTCGATGGGGCTGGTGTTCGGGGATATCGGAACCAGCCCCATTTATACCCTGACCATCGTTTTCGCCCTCACCAGACCCACCGTCGAAAACGTGTTCGGAATCCTGTCGCTGGTATTCTGGACCATGACCATCCTTGTCACCGTGGAGTATGCCTGGCTCGCCATGAGCCTGGGGCGTAAGGGGCAGGGCGGGGAGATCGTGCTGCGCGAGATCCTCATAAAGATACTGAAAAGGGGCCGCCTTCTGTCCTTTGCCGGCTTCCTCTCCTTTCTCGGCGTCTCCCTCCTCCTGGGCGACGGCGTCATCACGCCCGCCATCAGTATCATGTCCGCAGTGGAAGGCATGCTCCTCATTCCCGGATTCGGGGAAATTCATCAGGGCACCCTGACCGTTATTGCCGTTGCCATCGCCATCGGACTCTTCATCATGCAATTCAAGGGGACGGACAAGGTCGCGGGAGTATTCGGACCGGTGATGGTTCTCTGGTTCGCGACCCTGACCGTTACCGGCCTGGTATCCCTGGCGGAGATGCCGGAGATCCTCGGCGCGGTGAGCCCCCACCACGCCATTCGCTTCTTTCTCGACAACGGTTTTTCCGCGTATATCGTGTTGTCCGAGGTCATCCTGTGCTCCACGGGGGGAGAGGCCCTGTACGCCGATATGGGGCACCTGGGGAGGCGGCCCATCATCAGGGCCTGGTATTTTGTCTTCTGCGCCCTGATACTCAACTATCTCGGTCAGGGGTCCTTTATCCTGCGGCATCCCGATGTGAAAAACCTGCTGTTCGGCATGGTGCAGTCACAGGCGCCGGCCCTCTATATCCCCTTCCTCATCCTGACCATCATGGCGACCGTCATCGCCTCCCAGGCGGTCATCAGCGGCGTCTTCTCCATTGTCTACCAGGGAATCACCACCCGTCTCATGCCGCTCATGAAGGTCGATTATACCTCGAAGGTTCTGAAATCTCAGATATATATCGGATTCGTCAACTGGTCGCTCATGTGCGCAGTCATCCTTATCATGCTCATCTTCCGGAAGTCGGCCAACCTGGCGGCGGCCTACGGCATGGCGGTAACCGGTTCCATGACCATTACCAGTCTGATGATGATCATCATCTTCGCCCACACCAACAAGAAGTGGAAGGTTCCCATTGCGGTTGCGGTGTGTCTGCTGGACTTTCTCTACCTCAGCTCGACCCTGACCAAGCTCCCCCACGGCGCCTACTGGTCCCTGATCCTGGCGTCGTTCCCCTTCGCCACCATCCTTCTCTGGACCAACGGCCAGCGCTATCTCTACCAGGCGCTACGGCCGCTGGACATGGAAACCTTTCTGCTGAGCTATGAGCAGATCTACGGGGAGGGAAGGGTTCTCGCGGGCACGGCGCTGTTCTTCTCCCGCGAATGGAATGTCATTCCCCCCTATGTCATTCACTGCATCATCCGCAGCAATATCGTGTACGAGAGGAATATCCTGATCTCCATTGTCAGGACCGACGAGCCGTTCG
>JAAZOO010000317.1 GCA_012797715.1 Geobacteraceae bacterium
CGAAATGGAGCGGCCACAGCCGATACTGTCCGAACCAAAAAGGGTGAGTGTATCGGCTGTAGTGAAATGAGCTTAGAGCAGCACAAAGACGGCAATCGGAGAGAACGAAGGATGCCTCCAACTGCCGAATCTAGGATGAAATGTCTTTGAAGAACCCCAAGCGCCGGAGCCGGAAAGAAAGGCGGTGCAACCCATGAAGAAATCCGAGCCCAGGTTCCCCTATATCAGGCCCCTGACCATGGAGGACGAAAACAGAATCCGCCAGATACCGTTCCTGAACATCGATTCGCTGCTTATCCCTTCGCCCTACATCAAGGACAAGACCATTGATATAGATTACGACCACAGCTACGTGTGGGACGAGGAAGGCGAGTTGCTCGGCTATTTCCTCATCTATTCCAACGCGGAGAAAACCAGGTTCCATCTCTACAAGCAGGTCACGAGCCCCTTCGGCAGAGGGAAGGGGATCGGTTCGTCCTTCATGGAGAAGCTGGCGCGCGACGTGTCTCCCGACGCCTGCATCTACCTGTATGTATGGGAAAAGCTGAGCAGTTCCATCGACTTTTTCCTCAGCAAGGGGTTCTCTTTCCAGGAAACCATCGTCTACCGGAAGATGAAGTTCTACCTCATGTCCGCCCGGGCTTCCGCAATCCTCGAAAAGATCGAGCAATCGGCGGTGAAGGATGTCTCTGTTGCCGAGGAATTGGGCAAGGTCCGGCACGATGCCAAGAAGGCTCTGAAAATCATCCTCGACCTGGTATCCATGCTGTCCGTGGACAATTTCAATAAGGTCATCGAGGACATCAACCGCGAGACAACGGCCCTGCTCAATACCCTGAACATGTATGAGGACAGGATTACGGCCAGCCACGAGGTGCACATCAAGGAACTGATAACCGACCGCGTCATCCCTTTCATCGAGGTTGCCGATGTCCCCTGCGAGATTCGCCTCATCATCGGCTCCCGCATACCGCCGGTCATCGGGCACTACATGAATTTCAGCCGGGCCCTGATAAATCTGGTGTCCAATTCTCTGGACGCCATCCGGGAATCGGGTCGGCGCGGCATCATAGAGATCTCCCTCGCGGAAAACGCCGATACGGTCACCCTCTCCATCACGGATAACGGTGTCGGCATCGGGGAAGAACGGTTGGTGAAAGGGCCGGACCTGCTCCCTCTTTTCGTGGGAAAAACAACCAAGCAGGGAAAGACCGGCGAGGGAATCGGCACGCGGCAGATATTCGCGGCGTTCGGCGTAGGAAATATCGCCGTTGAAAGCAATGTCGGCGAGTTCACCCGATGGACCGTCTCCCTGAGAAAAAGTTCCCAGAAAGACACCGTCCTCCTGACGGAGATGAAATCGCGCTATGTAGAATTCATAAAGGCAACGGAGCATATCGGGATATCGGGAAGCAGTACGCGGACCAGTATCGCCGCCTTTATCTGGCAATTGAGACAGATGGAGATCTTCAGCTACGAACTCATCTACCAGTTCAGCAGGTACAACAACGTTCGCGACATCTTCCGCACGATTCTTCTCTACCGGTACGGAGGCAGGGATTTCTCGTTCCTGAAAGGGGAACTGAAGAAATGCAGGGTGGACACGGAGGCGTTCCGGTCCTGGCTGCTGGGCATTACCAGACGGATCAAGAGGAATGAGTCATACCTCGGGGAGTCTATCTTGTTCAGCGAATACAAAGGGATACTGTTCAAAAGCTACGGGCAGGCCCTCGGCTGCACCATCATCTTCACTCTCGACCCGGAAACGGGACGTTTCTTCGCCACCGACCGGAAGCTCGCCGAACATATGGACTTCGTTTCGTACCTGGGCCGCAACCGCGACCAGCTGCTGCGCGGGGAATTCGTGGGCGATGTGAGAAACATGGAGAGCCCCATCTACCTTGGGGTCTGGTCCGTAAAGAACCCTGCGGATCTCCGGCAAAAGCTGGCGTTGATGCGCGCCGGAGCACGGCAGTTGCTGGAGATGGGTCTGAAAAAGGAAAAGAGGCTCTGCTTCTATGCCACAACGTACAACCTGTGCCGCGAGGAGGTGGACACTCTCTCCTCCATAACCCTCGGTGAGATGGCAGATATGGGGGATGAAGAGATGGAGAGGCTGATTGTTCCGTCCGAAGACGGCGTGCAGGGCATGGCCTTTTCGGAGTGACCCCGTATCCAGGAAGGAAAAGCGTTTTCGTTCCCTTCGGAGGACTGCGCCTGCCGATATCTCGGGCTCATTCTGCATGGAACCCGCAAGCGTTCGGATGTCCGGTACCAACAAAAACACGCTCCACACGGAGAGGCCGGTGAAAAGGCATGTCGGAAAACCGCGGGAAAGGGCAAAAGAAGGGAGCGGCCGAAACACCGGGAAGAGTTCCGCGAAAAGGAGAAAGTGCGACGAAGACCCCTATGCACATGCAACCACACGGTTCCGGCCGGTCCGTTTGGCTTCATAGAGCGCTTCATCGGCCTTTTTCAGGAGGGATTCGAAAGAAGGCATTCCGGTGTTCATCTCGGCAACCCCGAGACTGACGGTAACGCTGATTTCTATGCCCTGGTAGACGTGTTTCATCTCGGCAATCGTTGTCCTGAAACGTTCCGCCAGCAGAGCCGCGGACGCAAGCACGGTCTCCGGGAGGAGGCAGCAGAACTCCTCCCCCCCATACCGGGCAAGGAAATCCGTCTTTCTGATCAGCGACGCAATCGTGCCGGAAATGTTCTTCAGGATGAGGTCTCCGCACAGGTGTCCGTAAGTATCGTTCAC
>JAAZOO010000318.1 GCA_012797715.1 Geobacteraceae bacterium
GAGTCCGTCGCACCATGACGGCCTCCCTGTCCTTTTTTCATTCAGGAGGCAGTTCGTCGATGGCCGTGCGATTGAACCAGGGGAAATTGTGGCTGCCGCACCTGCCGGACATTTTCTCCCCATGCTGGTATACTGTTCCCAGCGGCGGGAAAGTGCCGTATTTCGACTTCAGGCGGATTTTCCATGGAGAACCTGAAAAAGACACCGCTCATCCATGAGCATGAGCGGCTCAATGCGCGCCTGGCGCCCTTCGGGGGTTGGCTGATGCCGATCCAGTACGAGAGCATTCTGGCCGAGCATGTTTGGTGCCGGGAATCGGCGGCCCTGTTCGATACCTGCCACATGGGCCAGTTTCTCTTCAGGGGAGATGTGTCCGGGACGGGTATCGAGCGGCTTTTTTCCTTCCGGATCGAGACCATACCCATCGGCCGTTGCCGTTACGGTTTCCTTCTCAACGAGCAGGGAGGTATCCTGGACGACCTCACCGTCTATCGGACCACGTCCGACAGCCTGATGTTCGTGGTCAACGCCGGGCCCGAGGAGAAGGACTTCGCCGCCATACGGGCCGGGCTGGGAGGGCACCCCCTGTTCGAGGACCTCACCGGCCGGGCCGGCAAGCTGGATCTCCAGGGGCCCCGTTCCCGGGAGGTGCTGGTCGGGCTCATGGGGAGGGAGATTGAAGAGATACCCTTTTTCGGCTTCCGGAGGCTGCCGGTCCTGGGGGTGGAGGCGCTGGTGAGCCGGACCGGCTATACGGGAGAGCTGGGATACGAGATTTATCTGCCGGCCGACCGGGTGGCGGAGCTGTGGCGTCTCATCCTGCGGGACGAGCGGGTGAAGCCGGCCGGCCTGGGGGCACGGGACCTGCTGCGGCTGGAGATGGGCTACTGCTTGTACGGAAACGACCTGGACGAGACGACCACCCCCCTGGAGGCGGGGCTGGAGCGTTTCGTGGATTTCAGCCATGAATTCTTGGGGAGGGATGCCCTGCTGCGCCAGCGGGAGGAGGGACTCCGCAGGGTGAGGATTGCGTTTACGGTCTCATCCCGCCGCTCTCCCCGGCAGGGGTACGAGATTCTCCGGAACGGTGCCGGGGTTGGAACGGTGACCAGCGGGGCCTTTTCGCCCATGCTCGGTTGCGGCATCGGCATGGGGTACGTGGCGCCCGAGTCCGCCGCACCCGGGACCGCCCTGGAGATACGGCATGAAGGGGTCTCGCTGGAGGCGGCCGTGGTGGAGCTTCCGTTCTACCAAAAGGGGTCGCTGCGAAGTTGAGTGAACTGAAAAGGGAGGGATGATGGACGTTTTTTTTACCAGGGACCATGAATGGATTCGCATCGACGGGGGTATCGGCACGGTCGGCATTACCGCGTATGCCGTGGAACAACTGGGGGATGTCACCTTCGTGGAGCTGCCCAAGAAGGGGAAGGAGTTGGGGAAATCGGATGTCCTGTGCGCGGTCGAGTCGGTGAAGGCGGCCAGCGACGTCTATGCCCCCCTCTCCGGGAGAGTGGCCGAGGTCAACGCCACCCTGGAGACCATGCCGGAGATCCTGAACCGGAGCCCAGAGGAGGAGGGATGGATGGTCCGCCTGGAACTGACGGAGCCGGTTGAGACCGGGGGGCTTATGACCCGCGACCAATATGATGAGTACGTGAAGGGGCTGGCATGAGCAGGCCGTCCTTTGCCCCCCACACTCGGGCGGAGATCCGGGCGATGCTCGACGTCATCGGCGTCGCGGAGCTGGAGGAACTCTTCTCACCCATACCGGCGGAACTCCGAGCGCTTCCTCTCGACCTTCCGGAAGGAATGTCCGAGTTCGAGATGCTGCGCCGGATGGGGGAACTGGCCGGGAGGGACAATCGGGCGCTGGTCCCGTTTGTCGGCGCCGGCCGCTACGATCATCTCATCCCCGCGGTGGTGGACCACCTGGCGGGCCGGTCCGAGTTCGCCACCTGTTACACCCCCTACCAGCCGGAATGCTCCCAGGGGACCCTCCAGGCCCTGTACGAGTACCAGACCGCTGTCTGCCGCCTGACCGGAATGGATGTCACCAACGCCTCCCTCTACGACGGGGGCACGGCCCTGGCCGAAGCGGTCCTGATGGCGCTCCGGATCACGGGGAGGAGCAGGGTTATCCTGGACGGCTGCGTCAACCCCTTCTCTCGGGAGATAGTCCGGACCTACCTGGCGAACCTCGATGCGGAGTCGCTGGAGATCCCGCCGTCCAACGGCATTACGGACCGGGATGCGCTTCTCTCCCGCCTGGACGGGAGCGTGGCTGCCGTCATCGTACAGAACCCCAATTTCTTCGGCACAATCGACGACTTTACCGATCTGGCCGCCCAGGCCCGTGATTGCGGCGTGCTCCTGATCGTCTCGGTTTATCCCGTCTCCCTCGGCCTCCTGAAGAGCCCCGGCGAGATGGGGGCGGACCTGGTGGCGGCGGACGGCCAGAGCCTGGGGATTCCCCTTTCGTTCGGCGGCCCCTCCTTCGGCATCCTGGCGGTCCGGAAGGAGCATATCAGGAACCTGCCGGGACGGATCGTGGGCGAGACCGTCGACCTGGAAGGGAGGCGCGGCTTCGTTCTGACCCTCCAAGCCCGCGAGCAGCACATCCGCCGGCACCGGGCCACCTCCAACATCTGCAGCAACCAGAGCCTCTGCGCCCTGCGCGGACTGATCTTCCTCTCCGTCCTGGGGAGGGAGGGGCTTTCGGAACTGGCGCGCCTGAACCGCGACAAGGCTGAGTACGCCAAGGGACTTCTCTCGGGAATCCGCGGGGTGTCGCTCCTGAACGGAGAGCCCACCTTCAACGAATTCACCCTGGCGCTCCCCGCCGACGCGGCCGCGGTCGTAGAAAAGCTCCTGGCGCATGGCATCGCAGCCGGCGTCCCGCTGGGACGCTACTATGGGGGGATGGAGCGGTGCCTCGCGGTCACGGTCACCGAGAAGCGGACCAGGGAGGAGATCGATGCCCTGGCAGACAAACTGGAGGAGGCGCTATGGAGCTGATCTTCGAGAACTCGGTCCCGGGACGGCGCGGCACGGCCCTGCCGCGCGCCGATGTTCCTCCCGCATCACCCCTGCCGGAACGGCTGACGAGAAAGGAGGCGGCCTCCCTCCCGGAGGTGAGCGAGCTGGATGCGGTCCGCCACTTCACCCGGCTCTCCCGCCTGAATTTCGCGGTGGACGCCAACTTCTACCCCTTGGGCTCCTGCACCATGAAATACAACCCCAAGGCCGCCGAGGAGGCGGCCCGGCTCTTTGCCGGGTCCCACCCGGCTCTCCCCCTTCTCCCCGGCGGCGAGAGGTTTGCCCAGGGGTCGCTGGGGGTTATCCACGAGCTGTCCAGGCTTCTGGCCGAGATCACGGGGATGGACGAGTTCTGCTGCCACCCCCTGGCGGGCGCCCACGGCGAACTGACGGGGATCATGATGATCGCCGCGTACCATCGCTCGCGGGGTGAGCGCAGGAGCATCGTGGTGGTTCCCGACTCGTCCCACGGCACCAACCCGGCCACGGCGGCCATGATCGGCTGCCGGGTGGTCACCGTCCCCACCGCGCCCTACGGTGACATGGATCTGGACGAATTCAGGAAGGCCATGAGCCCGGAGGTGGCGGCGGTCATGATGACCTGCCCCAACACCCTGGGCCTCTTCAACCCCCACGTGGCCGAGATCTGCGCCATCGCCCACGAGCACGGCGCCCTTGTGTACTGCGACGGCGCCAACCTCAACGCCGTGCTCGGCAAGGTGCGGCCCGGCGACATCGGCTTCGACGTCATGCACCTGAACCTGCACAAGACCTTCGGCACCCCCCACGGCGGGGGAGGCCCGGGCAGCGGTCCGGTGGGGGTGAAGCGGAACCTGATGCCGTTCCTGCCGTCGCCCCGCGTGGTCCGCCGCGAGGACGGGAGCTTCGCCCTGAATGAGGGAGGACCCGTGAGCATCGGCAGGATCGGCGACTTTTACGGCAACTTCGGGGTGCTGGTCAGGGCGCTGGCCTACATCACCATGCTGGGGGGGGAGGGGCTCGCCCAGGTGAGCGAAAGGGCGGTGCTGAATGCCAACTATGTCCGGGCGAGGCTCAAGGGGCACTACGACCTTCCCTACGACGTCGGACCGTGCATGCACGAATGCGTTTTCTCCGCCTTCCGGCAGATGAAGAACGGGGTTCATGCCCTGGATATCGCC
>JAAZOO010000319.1 GCA_012797715.1 Geobacteraceae bacterium
ACGGATACTCTTGTCCGCCCCCTTGCACATGTCGTAGATGGTCAGGGCGGCAACGGACGCGGACACCATGGCCTCCATCTCCACTCCGGTGCGCTCGTAGGCCCGGACCATGCATTCAATGCGCACGCACCCGGCATCCGGGTCCGCGGTGAAATCCACGGCCACCGCGTGCAGGGCCAGGGGGTGGGACAACGGTATCAGGTCCGGGGTCTTCTTGGCGGCGGCGATCCCGGCCAGCCGGGCCACTCCCAGCACGTCCCCCTTGGCCACCGTGCCTTCCAGGATCCTCTCCAGGATCTCCCTTTTCATGAAAACGGTGGCCGTGGCTATGGCTGTCCGCAAGGTCGGTGACTTGGCGCTGATGTCCACCATGATAGCCTTTCCCTGGTCATCGAAATGATTGAAGTTCATGTATTCTCCCCTTCCGTCGAACGCAGTTCGCCGGGTATCGTTCATTTTCCGTCCCTCGACGCTCGACGGTCTTCAACGTCTCACGCCTCCATGAATCCGCCGTCGCCGGAGATGACCTGCACCTCCACACGGTCGCCCGCCTTCAGTTCCTCCGTCTCCTTGGGAATCACCGCAATTCCGTCGGCACGGAGCATTGTCCGCAGAAAGCCCGTATCCTGCTTTCCGGGACTCCAGGCGATATACTCGCCGTTCTTCTGCTCCAGCGCCACCCGCAGGAAATTGACGCGCCCCGCTTTTTTGCGGATTCCCTCCCGCAGCGTGGCGGTTATGAGGGGACGGAGCACCTTGCGGAATCCCATCACCTTCAGGAGAGCCGGCCGGACGAACTCCTCGAAGGTGAGAAGGCTCGACACCGGATTTCCCGGAAGGGAGAACACCGGCGTGCCGTCCCGCAGGGCAAAGGCGGTGGGGCGGCCGGGCTTGATGTCCACCTTCCAGAACACCTGCTTCACCATCAGCTCTTCCAGCACGTCTCGCACGTAATCCCTATCCCCGGCGGACACGCCCGCCGACGTAATAAGAACATCCGCGGTCAATCCTTCCGCAAGCTTCTCCCTGAGGCTGTCCTTGGTGTCACGGGCGATGCCGAGCATGATGGGGATGCACCCCGCCTCCCGGACCGCGGCGGCCAGGGCCAGGGAATTGCTGTTGATGATCTTTCCCGGTCCCAGGGCCTCACCCGGGTCCACCAGTTCGTCTCCGGTGGAGAGAACCGCCACGCGCACCCGGCGGTGCACCGGGATGAAGAGCCTGCCGAAGGAGGCCAGCATGCTGATCTCCGACGGCCTTATGACCGTGCCGGCAGGAAGGACCGTTTCGCCCTCCGTGACATCCTCTCCCTTGAAGCGGATATGGTCGCCCGGCTTCACCTTCCCTTTCAGGAAAACCGTTTCATCCCGCTCCTCCGCCTCCTCGAAGGGGACAACCGCGTCGGCCCCGGCCGGGATGGGGGCTCCGGTGAGGACCTTCACTGCGGTGCCGGCCTGCAGGGGATGATCCATGAATCCCCCCGCGGGGATGCATCCGGAGAGCTTCAGGGATGCGGCCTCCCCGCAGTCTTTCGAATTCACGGCATAGCCGTCCATGGCCGTGTTGTCCCACAGGGGCATGTCCCAGGGGGCCCGGATATCCTCGGCAAGCACGCGACCCACGGCGTCCAGCATCTCGACCTTCTCCACGCAGAGGGGAGCGACGCTGTCCAGTATAATCTTTCGAGCTTCTTCAAAGGTGGGCATATAGATGACTCCCAATGGATTTGCGAACCGGTCCGGTTCATAGGATGGTGCGGAGATACTTTGTAACAGGTGCGCCGCACGGATGTCAAGGCTCAGCCGGAAGAACGTGCGGATTCCTCACCCCCGTTCGCGGATCAGGTGCACGGCCGTCGCCTTGAAGGAGGCGACAACCTCTTTCCCTTCGGCTATCCCCAGGGAGGCGAAGGATTCCCGAGAGATGAAGGAGGCCAGCGGAAAGCCGCAGTCCAGGGTCAGCTTCAGGAAGGGGCCGACCGAGGCTATGGATTCAACCCGCGCCGGGAAGATATTGCGGGCGCTGGTCTTTTCACCGGGATACTTCTCTTCAATCGTTACATTCTCCGGCCGGATGCCGCAGTACACCCGCGATCCCACCGTGAGATCACCCATGGCGTGCACGGGCTTCCCCTGCACATCGATTGTCAGCGCGCCCTCGTTGTTATCCATGACTCGTCCATCGACCATACACTCCATGCCCACGAAAGAGGCGACAAATTCGTTGACCGGGTTGTTCATCACTTTCAGAGGAGTACCCTCCTGCACGATCCTGCCGCTTTTCATCACCACGATCCGGTCGGACATGCGCAGGGCCTCGGACTGGTCGTGTGTCACCATGACGACCGTGGTCCCGGATTCTCTGACAATGGTCTCCAGGTCGTCGGAGATGGACTGCCTCGTGGGTGGATCGAGGGCTGAAAAGGGCTCATCGAGAAAGATCACCTCCGGTTCGACGGCGAATGCCCGCGCCAGGCTCGTGCGCTGTGCCTCACCTCCGGAGAGTTTGCGGGCGGAACGGTGGGCAAGGTGCTCGATATTGAAGCATTGCAGATAGCGCACGACGCGCTCCCGGATCTCATCCCTTCCCATTCCCCGGATCTTGAGCCCCGAGGCAACATTCTTGTAGACGGTGGTATCGAACAGGAGCGGCTCCTGAAAAACCATGGAAATCCTTCTCCGGAATCGAAACACATCTTCACGGGTTGCCACGTCATGTCCCCGGAAGACCAGCCTCCCCGATGTTCGCTTCAGGAGACAGTTCACGGCGAGAAGAAGCGTCGACTTCCCGCTGCCGTTGGGCCCGATAAGGGACACGAACTCCTTCTCCCGTATGAAAAAGCAAGGAATGTCAAGTATCGACACTCCTCCGAGTTCAACCTTGAGGTCTTGAATCGAGATGATGCTGTCGGTACTACTCACCGTGGTCTCTCTCTTTGCTGAATAATGGTAAAAAGGTAATTTACGATAAAAACCAGCAGCAGCAGGATAATCGAAAGGGCAAATGCCGTGGCGAACTCCCCTTTGCCCGTTTCCATAACCGTTGCCGTAGTCAGAACCCGCGAATACCCCTTGATGTTGCCGCCGACCATGATGGAGGCGCCCACCTCGGAGATAACCCCCCCGAACCCTGCCATGACGGCGGCCATGAGCGGAAGCCGCGCCTCACGGATCAGAATCCTTACCATCTGCAGGCGGGTCGCGCCCAGGGAAAGGATCTGCAGGCGGAGCTTGGCAGGCAGGTTCTGGAGCGCGGCAATGGAAATCCCCATGACGATGGGAGTGGCTATCACGGCCTGAGCGATGACGATTGCCGTCGGCGTATAGAGAATGTCGAGAAAACCGAAAGGTCCGTTGCGCCACAGGAACACGGTGACAAAGAGACCCACCACGACCGGCGGAAGGCCCATTCCCGTATTGACAACGCTGACCACGAACTTCTTGCCCGGAAAACGGGTAAGCGCGACGATCATCCCGCAGGAAATCCCTATCCCCACGCTGATGAGCGTCGCGATTCCCGACACCTTGAGGGACAGCCAGGTAATGGACAGCACCTCCGGGTCAAGCGCCATCAGGAGCTTGAACGCGGTTACGAGTCCTTCAAGGATAAGGTCCATTTACAGCCCCAGAGTCTTGGGATCCTTGCCGGCATCCGGGAAGAACAGGGCCGCCCCGAACTTCTTTACGCCGAAGGTCTTGATGATGGCCTGGGTCCTCTTCGCGACCATGAAGTCTGCGAATGCCTTTGCGCCCGCCGCGTTGACCTTGGGCCACTTTGCCGGGTTCACCTCGATCACGTGGTAGATATTGAGGAGCGAGGAATCGCCTTCAACCAGGATATCCAGGCCCAGGTTCTTTTTCACGGAAAGATAGGTTCCCCGGTCGGCAATGGTGTATCCCTTCTTTTCAGCCGCCACGCTCAGGGTCTGCCCCATGCCGAGGCCGGTCTGCTGGTACCACTTATTCCCTTCGTACTTCAGGCCTGTCGCCTTCCACAGCTTCTTCTCCAGGGCGTGGGTGCCGGAATTGTCGCCGCGGGACAGAAACAGGGCGTTGGCGGCCGCGATCTTCTTCAAGGCTTCCTTGGCGGATTTCTCGCCCTTGATCTTTGCCGGGTCGGATGCCGGGCCGAGGATGATGAAGTCGTTATGCATTACCAGACGACGGTTGACGCCGAAGCCCTGCTCAACGAATTTCTTCTCCGCGTCCGGGGAGTGGACGAGCAGCACGTCCGCTTCGCCCTTCTCTCCCATCTTCATGGCCTGGCCGGAACCCACGGAGATGGTCTTTACGAAATAGCCTGTGCTCTTTTCAAAAACCGGCAACAGTTCGTCCAGCAGGCCGGAGTCCTGGGTGCTGGTGGTGGTCGCCAGGATGATGGTTTTCATCTTGGGCGCGGCCGAGGCGGGTGACGCCACGAAGGCGGCAATGACGACAAACGCCAGAGCGGTCAGTGAAACGACGATTTTATTCAGGTGGTTCATGCTATCGGCTCCTTTCAAACAGAAAATGTATCAGGCTATTTCTTGCCCTGCAGGGCCTGCCACTGGGTGGAGTTGGGGAAGAAC
>JAAZOO010000320.1 GCA_012797715.1 Geobacteraceae bacterium
AGGACAAGTACCCCGAGCCGGTGCAGCCGGATATCACCAATTTGCCTGAGTTGCCGGAGGGATGGGTGTGGGCGAGTTTGGATATGCTTGGCGATATTGCTTCTGGCGTAGCCAAAGGCACAAAACGGAATGCCGATATTCCAGTCCGTGAAGTGCCCTACTTGCGGGTGGCCAACGTACAACGTGGCTATCTTGATCTTTCTGAGGTGAAGAGGATTCTTGCCACCGAACGTGATATTGAAGAACTAACGCTCAAGTACGGCGACGTGCTTTTCAACGAAGGCGGAGACAGAGACAAGCTTGGCCGGGGTTGGGTATGGCGTGATGAGGTGGCCATCTGTATTCATCAGAATCATGTATTTCGTATGCGTCCGTACCTATCAGAACTCGTGCCGGAGTTGATCTCACACCACGGCAATACCTTTGGAAAAAGCTGGTTTCAGGACGCAGGAAAGCAGACGACCAATCTTGCATCAATCAACATGACGATGTTGCGGGCGTTCCCTGTTCCATTGGCACCTACGGTTGAACAAAATGAAATTATAGAGCAAGTCCAGGTGCAGATAGAAAGCCTAGACCGACAAGGTCAGGCCGTTGAGCTCGCACTTAAACAGTCTACTGCACAGCGTAAGAATATCCTCAAATCAGCCTTCTCCGGTCAACTGGTGCCGCAGGACCCCAACGACGAACCGGCTGATGTGCTGCTGGAGCGGATACGCGCCGAGCGGGCTGCGCGTACAACCGACAAAAAGCCGTCACGCCGCACGAAAAGGAAGGAGGCTGTCCATGATTGAGACCCTGTCACTGGACGACCTTTCCGCGCTGGCCCAGTCGGTCGATCTGGAATGCAAAGCCGCCCAAGGCCGGGACGGCAACGGCGAGGTGCCGCAGGATGTCTGGAAATCCTACTGCGCCATGGCCAATACCGACGGCGGCACCATCCTGCTCGGGGTGAAGGAAGATGCCGAAGGAGACTTCAGGGCGCTCGGCATTCATCATCTGGACCGTGTGCGCAAGGCGCTTTGGGACAACCTGCATAACCGCCAGGTGGTGAGCCTCTGCCTGCTTTCGGAGAACAATATCCAGCCGGTCAAGGTTGCCGGCAAGACCCTGCTGCGCATCGATGTGCCCCGCGCCACCCGTCAGCAACGTCCGGTTCACCTGGGCGCAAATCCTTTTGGCGGCACCTACATCCGCAGGCATGAGGGGGACTATCCGGCGGATGACGAGACGGTGCGCCGCATGCTGGCTGAGAGGGTAGAGGATTCCCGCGATGAAAGGGTGTTGAAAGGTTTCGACTTCGAGGACCTGGATATGGATTCGGTGACCGCGTACCGGAACCGCTTTTCAGCGGTAAAGCCCGGGCATGTCTGGCTTGACCTGCCAATCCGGGAATTTCTCGAATCCATAGGCGCCTTTGGCCGCAATCGTGAGGAAGGGTATTCGGGCCTGAGGCTGGCAGGTCTGCTGATGTTCGGGCGGGCCGAGGTAATCCGCGATGCACTGCCCCATTACATGGTGGACTACCAGGAGCGGCCGGAGCCCAGGGCTGAAAAGCGCTGGGTGGACCGTCTGATCCCGGACGGCACCTGGTCGGGCAACGTCTACGACTTTTACCGCCGGGTATACCAGAAACTGACCGCCGACCTGAAGGTTCCGTTCCAGTTGCAGGAAGGACAGCGGATTGACGATACCCCGGTGCACGAGGCGTTGCGGGAGGCATTGGTAAACACGCTGATTCATGCGGACTATTCCGGACGGGTGTCCGTGCTGGTGGTGAAACGTCCCGACATGTTCGGATTCCGCAATCCCGGAAGGATGCGCATACCGCCGGAGATCGCCGTGCTCGGCAGCAACAGCGATTGCCGCAACCGCCGCTTGCAGACCATGTTTCAACTGGTGGGTTACGGCGATCACGCCGGGTCCGGTTTGCCGAAGATTTATCGCAACTGGCAGGGCCAGCACTGGAGGCGACCCCAGCTGTATGAGTTGGCGGAACCCGAGCAGACACTGATGGAATTGAGGATGACCAGCCTTGTGCCCGATGAGGCTCTTGCCGAGCTGGAAGTCCATCTGGGTGCTGCTTTCCGGGCCTTGCCGGAATTGGAACGCCTTGCCCTCGTCACGGCGGTAACCGAGGGAATGGTCAATCATGCCCGGCTGCGGGAAATTTCAACCGAGCATCCCGCCGATATCACCAAGCTGCTGGCCCATCTTGTCAAGGAGGGTTTCCTTGTGCCGGATGGGGTCGGACGCGGTATGGTCTATTACGTACCGTGGGCGACACGCCCACATACCGGTGACCTGTTTTCATCCGATCCATTGCAGAAAGTCGCCGGCAAAACACAGGAGCTCACTGAGTTACCACAGGAGCTGACCGA
>JAAZOO010000321.1 GCA_012797715.1 Geobacteraceae bacterium
ATCTTCAACTTTCCCGGCGTCACGATGATCGAAAGGGTCCTGGAGGAGCTGCGCCTCGATTCCTGCTTCGGAACGGAGCGTCAGGTGGTGCTCGTGGACGAGGACCTGGCCGAGCTCCCGGCCGAGCTGCAGAAACTGCGCGTCCATTTCGTCAAGGGGAACCCCACCCGGGACGAAACGCTGAAAAGGGCCTCCATCGACGGGGCGTCCCATGCGGTCATCCTGAGCAAGAAGCCGGGAGATCCCGCATCCGACAACCTGAACATCTCCATCACCCTGGCCATCGAAGGGCGAAACAGGAAGGTGAACACCGTTGTGGAGGGCCTGGACCCCGCTGCGGAGGAACTGCTCCGCAAGGCGGGTTGCGACCGGATCGTCTGCACCTCTCGCTTCGGTGCCACTTTCATGAGCCAGGAGCTGCTCAATCCCGGTGTTCAGGACGTGCTGGACGACCTGCTCAGTGCCGGGAAAGGGCAGCAGTTCTACTTTGTTCCCTTCACAGGCGCTTCCGCCTCGTTCTCGGCGGTCGCGGACGCGTGCCGCGGCCGCGGGCACCTGGCGCTGGGGGTGAGCCGCGCCGACGGGATCCGTATCAATCCGCACCAGGACTTTCCGGTGAGCGAAGGGGATCGGGTGATAACCGTGGGCCCCTCGCGACTCGCCGTGCTTACGGTGTAACCATTTCTATGCTGTCAACGGGGAAAGGAGGGGCACGATGCGCAGGAGATCCACTCTCCGCATAACCCTGGCCCTGGCGGGTCTGGTGGCGCTCTCGGCGTGCGGCGATGACGGCAAGCGAGGCGTCTACCGAACCCGCCAGGATTGTATCGATGACTGGGGTGAAGGGAAGGGATGCGAGGAGGCGCCGGCGGGAAGTTCGCACTACCATACCGGCTACTGGTACGGTCCCCGCTGGAGAGGAAGCGGGTATCACGGGACCCGCTCCATCAGCTCGGTTTCGGTTTCCCGCGGCGGGTTCGGGAGAACCGGCGGCTTCCATTCGTCATTCGGGGGGTAGACATGGAGAGGATGTCTGTCCGGCCCCGCGATGAATGGCGGCGGCGCGTGGAGTCGCAGGGAATGTCGTACCATACCATCGAGGGGGGGCTCTACTGGGACGAGTCCGCCTGCTACCGTTTCACCGGAAGGGAAATCGATGCTCTGGATGACGCCACGGCAGAGCTCCAGCGGCTCTGCCGTGCCGCGGTGCAGGAAGTTGTCCGGCGGGATCTGTTCCATCGCCTCCGGATTCCCCGGGAATTCATCCCCCTGGTGATCCGATCCTGGGAGGCTTCGGAACCCTCCCTCTACGGCCGGTTCGACCTGGTCTTCGACGGCGTCGGCCCCCCAAAGCTCCTGGAATACAACGCCGATACGCCCACTGCGCTCCTGGAAGCGAGCGTGATCCAGTGGTTCTGGCTGAAAGACATGTTTCCCCGCGCCGATCAGTTCAACTCCATCCATGAGAAGCTTATCCGGTTCTGGCAGCGTTGCCCCGACTTCCGCGCCTCGCCTGTCTACTTCTCCTGCGTCAGGGAGAGCGACGAGGATCTGGGGAACGTGGAGTACCTCATGGACACGGCGCTGCAGGCCGGGGTGGACGCGCGCTTCCTCTACATCGACTAGATCGGATGGGACCGTTCCCGGTGCTGTTTCGTCGACCTGGAGGAATCGCCCATCCCGGCCCTGTTCAAGCTCTATCCCTGGGAGTGGATGGTCCGGGACGAGTTCGGCCCCAATCTGCTCATTTCCCGTCCCCGGATGCTGGAGCCGGCCTGGAAGATGATCCTCAGCAACAAGGGGATACTCCCGCTGCTGTGGGAGATGTTTCCCGGACACCCCTTCCTCCTTCCCGCCTCCTTCGAGCGGGAGGGGATCGCCGGCGATGTCGTGAGAAAACCGCTCCTGTCCCGGGAAGGGGCGAACGTGACCATCTGCACGGGAGGGGAGACCATGGAGAACCCGGGAAGCTACGGGGAGGAGGGGTGGGTCTACCAGGCATACGCCCCGCTTCCCCGCTTTGACGGCAACCATGCGGTCATCGGTTCCTGGGTCATCGACGGCGCGGCAGCGGGGATCGGGATTCGGGAGGATGCCGGCCCCATTACCACCAACGCCAGCAGGTTTGTGCCACATTTCTTCGAGGAGGGATAAATGGAAATAACCATACTGGAATCGTATTCGGGTCTCGCCGCTTTCTTCGGATATTTCATCGCGTCAGTGGTCCTGCTCGTTCTCTTCTGCGCCATCTACCTGCGGGTGACGCCCTATCCGGAGCTGGGTCTGGTCAAGGAGGGAAAGACCGCGCCGGCCGTGAGCTTCGGCGGGGCGGTGATAGGTTTCGTTCTGCCCCTTGCCAGCGCCATCTCCCACAGCGTAAGCTTCCTGGACATGGTCCTGTGGGCCGGGGTGGCCCTTCTTGTCCAGGTGCTGGTCTTCCTGGTCCTCAGGGCCTTGTTTTCAGGGCTGGTCGGGGATATCGCCGCAGATCGCATGGGTCCGGCAATCGTTGTCGCCGTCTTCTCCACGGCGGCCGGGATCCTGAATGCCGCGTGCATGACCTGGTGACGGGCGGACACCCTCCGCTCTCCCCATGCCGTGCTCCCTTTGCCCTGGAAGTCGCTCAGGGGCCGGACTCCCCCCTTCATCAGGGAACCACCGCCTGATAACGAACCCTTTTGTGCCGTTCCCCCTGCCGTCCCTCCAGGAATCCAGGGGGGTTCTCGTCCGGAGGAGCTCCCGAAGCGTTTCCCGCAGGCTCCGGAACGCCACTCCCCCCTTTCCCCCCGCACAGTCCAGCCGGCTTTCGATAATTCTCTCCCTGTCGTACACGATCATGACGTGCCCCTTCCACACGATCAGATCCAGGGGGCGCAGCCGTTTCTCTATACCCTCATCGTCCAGGCCCGCGATGGGGACGGGAGCGCCGTACTCCACCAGGGTTGATGTGTTCCTCGGGGTGTAGCCGTTGGTGGCCTCGTAGAGGAGCCCCGAGCAGTCGAGGCCGCACAGCGTCCATCGGTCGCGGGTGATGGCGTCGAGCCGCTGTCCTGGCGGGGGAGGGAAGAAGGCGAGCATGTCCGTGACACCGTCGCGCCGGTTTCCTCCCCACACGTAGGGGGTGCCAATGGCGGAGGCCAGCCGGGAAAGAATGGCGTCACGATCGGGGAGTATTGGGGAACGGGGGGGCGGAGGGTTTGCGGATACCCTCACGAAGCGGCTGTCGATGAAGTAGCCGGTCGAGGCCGGGTAGGGGTAGTCGTCGGTGACGACGCGGTAGACGGTGGATTCCGGGCCGTCCAGCACGGCTTCGACGCGGAAGGGCGTGCCGGGGAAGGCGATGAACTCCAGCTCCCGGATTTGGCCGCATCTGTCGGTGGCCAGTGTCTTTCCGTCCTTCCCGCCGAAAACCGTCCGGAAACCGGGGGTGTTCAGGACCGGCGCGAAGGATACGGCAACCGCGTAGAGAGGATGCCCCGCCTCGTTCGCACCGGCCGCGGAAAGGGGAGGCAGCAGGACCAGGACGATGAGCAGCACCGAAATAAGCCTGGGGCGGCGGAAGACGCCTGTCCGGAAGGAACGGGGGACGGCTCCGGCTGCCGCTGGACCGTTCATCCTGAAAACGGCGGGCGGAGCCGTCCGATCTTGGTTCATCAGTCCACTTCCCGCCGGTGGAGGACCGACAAGTGCCGATAGCTTTTCGGCATGTGACTCCCCACGCAACCGGAGACCAGAATAATCCACAGAAGGGGAATCACCAGGTCCGGACGGACATGGATGAATCCGGAAAGACCGATGTGAATGATTCCGAGGATTCCGCGCCCCTGATGGGGCCAGTTCAGGCTGTGGAGGAGCTCGAGCGCCAGCAGCCCGCAGCCGGTCAGGATGGTGAGGCCGTGCCAGATGTGCATCTGTCCGAAGGGGACGTGGAGCATGAATCCGCCGAACAGGGTCCCCGCCACCGCAATGTGGACGGTGCGCAAGGTGATGTCGGCCACCCTCATCCAGCCGGGGCGATGATTCTTTTTCCTGTCCTTGTCGGGATAGGTTTCCTGCATTCGTTGATCCTTTCCTGCTGAGTTGTGTCCAGACTCAGACGTCTCCCACGCGACGC
>JAAZOO010000322.1 GCA_012797715.1 Geobacteraceae bacterium
CGAATACCCGGCGCCCCGCTTCGCCCACCGTCCGGACCAGGCGCTCCCGCACCTCGTCGGCTGCTCGGTTGGTGAAGGTGATGGCGCAAAGGCGTTCGGGATCGGCTCCGCCATTGATGAGAGAGGCCATTCGCGCTGTCAGGGTAAAGGTCTTGCCGGTGCCGGGACCGGCGGTCACCAGTATCCGCCGGACAAGGGCTTCAACGGCCTCGGCCTGCTCGGGATTGGGGCCGATGGCGGGCCTGTCGACACCGTTCTTTGCCGGAGCGTTCCTCGGGGCGGCTTCGCGATCCCTGTCCCGGTTGGGGGGCCACGGTTCCCGGATCTTTCTGCCCCTCTTCGGGTTTTCTGAGGAGAAAAGCCCGCACTGGCCCTGGAGCCTGGCGATTTCGCCCTCCTGGAAGACCCGGATGACGCCGAATTCACCGTCGTACCCCCCGTGCCGGATGACCTTTCCTTCCCTGATGCGAATGACGGCCTCCGCGAGAAGAGGGGACGCGGCGGCAATCCCTTCCCGCGAGGCATGGAGCAGCAGGGTGAACTCGGAACCGAACCGGGCGATGAGCCCTGCGTAGCTGCTCAGCACCGCCTTGGAAGACGGCCCGACGCCGAGGATTTCCCCCAGCACCTCGGGGAGCGGAACCAGGCTGTGGAAGCCGGGGGAGTTTTCCGGGTGGACGGGATGATCCCGATCCGCCAGTTCCAGTACCCGGTGGAGCACACCCACGGTGAGGGGGCGGCCGCATACCGGGCAGCGGCACTCCGCCGCCCGGGTATCCCGCGGTTCCATGCAGACCTTGCAGGCACGGTGCCCGTCCAGGTGGTATTTCCCCTCTTCGGGATAGAACTCGATTGTGCCGCGAAAGGTCTCGCTGTTGTTTCCCTTCAGGGCATCGCGGAGGGAGAAGAAATCGAAGCCGGTGGAAAAGAGGTTTGCCTCGCGGCCGAGTTTGGACGGAGAGTGGCAGTCCGAGTTGGAGATGAGGGCGAATCGGTCCAGTGACGAAATCAGCCGGTTCATGTCCGGGTCCGAGGAAAGGCCGGTCTCCAGGGCAAAGACATGGGGGGTCAGATCGCCGAAACACTCTTCAATGCCGTCGAAGCCGGATTTCGACCCGAACAGGGAAAACCAGGGGGTCCAGATGTGGGCAGGAACGAGGAAACCCTCCGGCGCTTCCTCCAGGACGATCTCCAGCAGGTTGCGGGAATCCAGCCCCAGGATGGGGCGGCCGTCCGATTCGATGTTGCCGATCCCGGCAAGACGGGAAGCAAGCCTTTCCGCTGAAGGGAAATCGGGAACGTAGACCAGGTTGTGAACCTTGCGCACGGCGCCGTGCCGCTTGTAAATGCATGAAATTTCAGCTGAAAGGACAAAACGGACCGGCGCCGAAGAAGAGGGCATGCCCGGCAGGGGAGGGGGAGCATTGTCATTCCTGAGACGAAAGAATCCGGGTTCGGCGGGCGTCAGGGTTTTCTTCAGAAGGGCAAGCCAGTCGGGATGGGTACAGTCCCCGGAAGCAACC
>JAAZOO010000323.1 GCA_012797715.1 Geobacteraceae bacterium
CAATCTGGGACTTGCGGTCAAGCCCGTGACCGAGTATTCCGACGACGAGGTGGCACGGGTCTGTGAATGGATAAACACTGAAGAATACAAGGAAAAGAACTTTGCCCGCCAGGCCCTGGTGATCAACCCGGCCCACGCCTGCCAGCCCCTGGGAGCTGAACTGGCGGCCCACGCCTTCGAGGGGACGCTCCCCTTCGTGCACGGCTCCCAGGGGTGCGCATCCTACTACCGCAGCACCTTGAACCGCCACTTCCGCGAACCGGCGCCCGCCGTATCGGACGCCATGACCGAGGACGGCGCGGTGTTCGGCGGCCAGAACAACCTGCACGAGGCGCTGGAGAACGCCCATGCCCTGTACAAACCGAAAATGATGGCCATCTTCACCTCCTGCATGCCCGAGATCATCGGCGACGACCTGACCGCCTTCATCAAGAACGCCCGGCAGAAGGGGTGCATACCCAAGGACTTCCCGCTGCCGTTCGCCAACACCCCCAGCTTCAACGGCTCCCACGTCCACGGCTACGACGCCATGCTCCTCTCCATCCTCCAGACCCTGACCGAAGGGAAGCAGGTGGAGGGGCGCTGCACCGGCAAACTCAACCTGATCGCGGGATTCGACTGCAACACGGGCAACTACCGGGAGTACAAGCGCATTCTCCGGGAGTTCGGCATTCCCTACACCCTGCTCGCCGACATCTCCGACGTGTTCGACGCGCCTCTGGACGGAACCTACCGCATGTATCCGGGCGGCACAAAACTGGATGAAGCGGCTGATTCCATCAACGGCAAGGCTACGATGACCCTCGGACCCTACGCAACCGCCAAGACCTTCGGCTGGATCAAGGACACGTATTCCGGAAAGCACGTGTCCATGCCGACACCCTTCGGGATCGCCAAGACCGACGCCTTCCTCATGAAGCTGGCGGAACTGTTCGGCAAGCCTGTGCCCGAATCCCTGAAGGCGGAGCGCGGCCGGGCCGTGGATGCCATGACCGATGCCCACCAGTACATCCACGGCAAGAAGTTCGCCCTGTACGGCGATCCCGATTACCTGCTGGGGTATGTCTCCTTCCTGCTGGAGATGGGGGCGAAACCGTACCACATCCTGTGCAGCAAAGGGAGCAAGAAGCTGGAGAAGGAGATACAGGCCCTGCTGGACGGGTCCCCCTACGGCAGTGACGGGAAGATATACATGAACAAGGACCTGTGGCACCTGCGCAGCCTGGTGATGACCGACCCGGTGGACGCCGTCATCGGCGACACCCACGGCAAGTTCATGGCCCGTGACGCCCGGATTCCCCTGTTCCGCTTCGGATTCCCCATATTCGACCGGGTGAACCTGCACCGCTACCCGCTCATCGGCTACCAGGGCGTCATCACCATGGTCACCGCGCTCTGCAACAAGTTCATCGACATCGTTGACGAGACCTGCGACGATCGTCACTTCGAAATGATGCGCTGAAAAGGAAACGCCCGAAGGAGAGACGATATGGTTCACATACTCCAGAACGACCCTGCCGTGCCGGCCGGAAACATCGTGGAATTCCTCCCCGTCCCCCCCCGCATATGCCGCCTGTATCGAGGGGAGCCCCTCCCGGAACCGGGGGATGTGTCCTCTCTCATCGTCCTGGGCGGTTCCATGGGGGCCAACGACGACCGGAGCCACCCTTTCCTGACGGCGTTGAAATTGTACATCCGTCACATCGTAACGGCCGGAATCCCCTTCCTGGGGATATGCCTGGGCGGCCAACTCCTTGCGGAGGCCACCGGCGGGAGAGCCGTTTCAGGGCGTTGGGAGGAGCTGGGGACACTGCCGGTGATGCTCACGCCGGCAGGGCGCGAGGACCGGCTTTTCCGGGGAATCCCGGAGAAATTTGTTTCGTTTCACTGGCACCACGACAGTTTCGATCTCCCCGCGGACGGCGTTCTCCTGGCAACCTCGGAAGGCTGCCCCCACCACGCCTTCCGGGTGGGCGAACGGGCGTGGGGGCTCCAGTTCCATCCCGAGGTGACGGAAGGGATCGTCCGCGAC
>JAAZOO010000324.1 GCA_012797715.1 Geobacteraceae bacterium
GCCCGGAAGCAGAAAGAGGCGGCTCAGGCCGCAGTGGAGGCGGCAACGGAGGGGCTGCGGGAAAGCGAGGACGCCGTCAGAACTGGAGTGCTCCTGGACGTTTCGGCAACGGAAAGCCGGGTGCGTCTCCTGCAAGGGAAGCAGGCCCGTCTCGCGGCGGAGATCCAGATATCGGACCTGACCACGGAAATGAACGAACTTCTGGGTCTGCCGCTGGACACGGATCTTGTCCCGGCGGAGATCCCGGAGATCGCCCCCGTTGCGCAAACCCTTCCGGAGTATCTCCGTCAAGCGCTGTCCCGCAATCCGGAACTGATGGCCGCACGGGATTCCGTGACAAAGGCCGGCCATGGCGTCAGCGCGGCCCGTGACGAATATATCCCGGATGTCAGCCTGTTTGCCCGCCATACCTATCAGGACGGCGTTCCTTTCGTTGGAAACAACATCGGGACGTTCGGGGTTCAGATGGCGTGGAACATCTTCGATTGGGGGGAGCGCCGCAGTGTCGTGGGACAGCGGAGGTCACAGCTGAACCAGGCTGAGGAGAACCTGAAAAGGATTGAACAGCGGATTGCGGTTGAAATCGGCAAGGCGTTCCGGAAACTGGAGCAGACAAGGGCCCTGCTGGAGGTGGCAGGGGAAGCACTGAAACTCCAGAGGGAAAATCAGCGCCTGAGCGCCGACAGGGTGAAAGCCGGGACTACCACGCGCCTCCGCCATGCGGAGGCCGTTGCAGCGGTGGAGAAAGCAGAACTGGAGGAACTACAGGCCGCGCTGGGATACCGTCTCGCCCTGGCGGAACTGGACCGCATCGCAGGCTCCCTTGTCCGGTGACGCCCGCGCCGCAGGGAGGGGATGCGCCGTGCCCATCCCCTCCCCTCCTGGACGCCTCTGGAGGCTACTCCACCGTGACGCTCTTTGCCAGGTTGCGCGGCTGGTCCACGTCGGTCCCCTTCATCACCGCCACGTGGTAGGCCAGCAGCTGGAGGGGCACCGCCAGGAGAACCGGCGTCAGGTCGTCCGGGCAGGGAGGGATGCGGATACTTGATTCCGCCTTTTTGGGAAGAGCCTCATCCCCGTCCGTGCAGAGCGCGATGACCCTGCCGCCCCGCGCGATGACCTCCTCCATGTTGGAAACCGTTTTCTCGTAGCTTTCGGAGTGGGGCGCCAGCACCACCACCGGCATGTTCTCGTCGATGAGGGCGATGGGACCGTGCTTCATCTCGCCAGCAGGGTACCCCTCGGCGTGGATGTAGGATATCTCTTTCAGCTTCAGCGCCCCTTCCAGAGCGATGGGATAGGTGATGCCCCGGCCCAGGTAGAGAAAATCGGAGGCATGCAGGTAGGTGCGGGCAATGCGCTCGATCTCCCCGTTTGTCTTCAACGTCTCCTCCACCAGGCCGGGGAGCTGGATGAGGGAGGCTATCATCGTCCTGCCCGTGTCCCGGTCAATGGTTCCCAGGGTCCGCCCCAGATGGATGGTGAACAGGTAGAGGGCAACGAGCTGGGTGATGAACGCCTTGGTGGATGCCACCCCAATCTCGGGGCCGGCATGGGTGTAGATAACGCCGTTCGATTCCCGGGCGATGGATGAGTCCACCACATTGCAGATGGCAATGTTCCTCGCTCCTCGCGCCTTTCCTTCCCGCAGGGCCGCCAGGGTGTCGGCGGTCTCCCCCGACTGGGAGATGAGGATGACCAGGGTACGGTCGTTCAGTATCGGTTTCCGGTAGCGGAACTCGGAGGCGATATCCACTTCCACCGGAATGCGGCAGCGGTCCTCGATGAGGAACTTTCCCACCAGGGCGGCGTGCCAGGAGGTGCCGCAGGCCACAATGCAGATTCGATCCACGGCGCGGAGCTCCTCTCCGGACAGGCCGATGGTGTTGAGAAAGACATCCCCGTGCTCCTCCACAAGCCGTCCGGCGAGGGTATCGCGGATAGCCCGGGGCTGCTCGAAGATCTCCTTGAGCATGAAATGCTTGTATCCCCCCTTCTCGGCCATGAGGGGAGACCAATCGATATGGCGGGGCTTCTTCTCCAGCGGCCGGCCGGCAATGGTGCTGAAAGCGGCTCTCCCGTCGCGGAACACGACCAGCTCACCGTCTTCCATGAAGACCATTTCCCGGGTATGGGAAAGGATGGCGGGGATGTCCGAAGCGACGAAGTATTCCTCCGCTCCCAGACCGATCACCATGGGGGAACCCAGCTTGGCTGCGATCAGGACACCGGGCTCCCGTTCGCAGAGGATGCACACCGCATAGGCGCCCCGCAGCTCGGAAAGCGCGATCCGTACCGCCTGCTCGAAATCGGAGGCGGTCTTGTACTTCTCTTCGATGAGGTGGGAAATCACCTCGGTATCGGTCTCGCTCCTGAAGGTGTGCCCGAGGTTGATGAGGGTTTCCTTCAGGGCCAGGTAGTTCTCGATAATGCCATTGTGAACGACGATGAACGGACCGGCCTTGTGGGGGTGGGCGTTGGTTTCCGAAGGCCTGCCGTGCGTCGCCCACCGGGTATGCCCGATTCCGATGGTGCCGGACAGGGGTTGCTCTGCCAGCAGCTTTTCCAGCCGAAAGAGCTTACCCTCGCTCCGCCGCATGTCCGAGCGGCCGTTCCGCAGGGTGCAGATTCCGGCCGAGTCATAGCCTCGATATTCAAGCCTCTTCAGGCCGTCAAGAATAATGGGGGTCGCTTCCCTCCCCCCGGTGTAACCGACGATTCCACACATTATTTCACCCCGCGAAAGGTTTTATTTCTTCTTCAGACGCCATCCCTCTTTGTTCACCTGCTGGGAGCGGGCAATGGCCAGGGAGTCCGGCGGGACATCCCTGGTGACGGTGCTTCCCGCCGCAACCAGGGAGTTGCGACCCACGGTCACGGGGGCGATGAACTGCACGTCGCTCCCCACGAAGACGTCATCCTCGATTACGGTCCGGTGCTTTGAGACGCCGTCGTAGTTGCAGGTAATGGTCCCGCACCCGATATTGACGTCGCTCCCGATGGTGGCGTCTCCCAGATAGGTAAGGTGGGATGCCTTGGACCCCCTCCCCATGGTGATCTTCTTCGTTTCCACGAAGTTGCCGATCTTCACCTTTTCCATCAGCTCGGTGCCGGGCCGCAGGTGCGCCATGGGACCGATGGAAACGCCGTCGTGGATGATCGAGTCTTCCAGGACCGACCCGGCCTTTACGATCACCCCGTCCCCGATGCGGCAGCCGCGGATGACCGCCGACGGCTCGATGACGCACCGTTCACCTATCTCGGTTCCGCCCGAGATGTGCACATTGGGATGGATGCAGGTATCCCGGCCGATGACCGTTCCGGCATCGATATAGGCGGTGCCGGGGTCCCTGATGGTGACGCCGTCACGCATGTGCGCCGCGTTGATCCTCCCCCGGAGGACCGCCTCGGCCTGGGCCAAATGCACCCTGTCGTTGATCCCCATGACATCCACGGCCTCTTCCACGGGGCAGGCGGCGGTGAAACGCCCCTGCCCGGCCGCCGCACGGACGATGTCGGTAAGGTAGTACTCCCCCTGGGCATTATCGCGGGAGAGTCCGGCCACGGCCTGGAAAAGAAAAGGACCGTCCACGCAGTAGATGCCGGAATTGATTTCGCGCACGGCGCGTTGCTCTTCCGTCGCGTCCTTGTCCTCCACGATGCCGGTCACCCGTCCCGTGCCGTCCTTGACAATCCTTCCGTAGCCGCGGGGATTGTCCACCACCGCCGTCAGGACGGTGACGGCTGCGCCGCTCTCCCGGTGGACTGCCAGCATCCGTTGCAGGGTTTCAACCCTGACCAGCGGCACATCGCCGCACAGGATCAGCACCGTGCCCTGGAAGCCCCCCAGCAGGGGCGCGGCGCAGGCCACGGCGTGACCCGTTCCGTGCTGTTTCTCCTGAAGCGCGAAATCAATGCCGTCCCTTCCGGAAAAGCACCGACGCACCCCGTCGGCCTGATGGCCCACGACCACGACGATGCGTTCCGCACCCGCGGCGCGCGCCGCCTCCAGGGGAAACGAAAGCAGGGGTTTTCCCGCCAGGGGGTGCAAAACCTTGACCGTGTCTGATTTCATCCTGGTTCCCTTTCCGGCAGCCAGGACAAGTGCCGCTATCGAATCCATACAGTATCTTCCTCTCGTTTAACTGTCCGGTTTTATGAATGTTTTACTCTAGACGACCGCTCCCGGCAAGTCAAGTGAATAAACCGTAGGCTTCTTGTGACAGAAAAGTGAAAATTTTCCTTTACAGAAATCCCTGAAGACTATTAGGATTTCACAACCGTTTTTCACGCTCGGACTGCGGAAACGATTGGTGGAGAGCCCATGGGAGTACCCGAAGATATCGATCTGTTCGACAGGAGCCTCAAGGAGCTGGTCATCAGGTATGAACAGTACTTCCTCGGCATGGAACGCCGCGAACCGCTGAAACTCCTGGAAGAGGTGGAATCGTTGTCACGGCGCTACACTGCGTCCGCGATTACGAACACCATGCTCCTGTTCCGCTACAACTCCCTGAAGTCGCGTTTCGTGAGCTACCGGCAGTACTGGAACCGGACCAACCGGCTGATCGAGGAGGGTCGATACTCCCGGGACCGCTTCAAGATGCAGCGCCACCAGGCGGAGACGCCCCCCCCATCGCAAAAAACCGCCGAGTCGGACGTGGACCAGGTGTTCCGCCAGTACCTGGAGGCCTGCCGGTCGTGCAACCTTCCCACGAACGGCCTCACCAGTGAGAAGATCGCATCGACCCTGGAACGCTACCGCGGCGCACTACCGGAAAAGTACCGCGACAGCGAGGTCGAATTCCGGGTCGTCATCGAGGACGGCAAACCGAAAATCAAGGTCCGGCCCAAATAGGACGCCTGCAAAACCGTACACCGCGTGGAGGGAGGTACCCCCAATGGCATCGGAAGCAATGGGAA
The DNA here is from genome assembly GCA_012797715.1 of Geobacteraceae bacterium. Classification (GTDB taxonomy): domain Bacteria; phylum Desulfobacterota; class Desulfuromonadia; order Geobacterales; family Geobacteraceae; genus RPRC01. The sequence goes on from JAAZOO010000324.1 coordinate 4,924, forward strand.
CAATTCGAATCGGCCTGGTCAGTATCAGCGACCGGGCCTCCTCAGGGGTATATGAAGACAGGGGCATCCCTGCCATGAAGGAGTGGCTTTCGGAAGCGCTTGCCACGCCGTGGGAACCGGAGACGAGGCTCATTCCCGACGAACAGGACAGGATCGAAGGGGTGCTCCGGGAACTGGTCGACGAGAAGGGGTGCTGCCTGGTGCTCACCACGGGCGGCACCGGCCCGGCCCCCCGGGACGTTACCCCCGATGCCACCCTGGCGGTGGCCGATCGCGTCCTGGACGGTTTCGGCGAACGGATGCGCGCCGTCAATCTCCAGTATGTCCCCACCGCAATCCTGTCCCGCCAGGTGGGGGTGATCCGGAAACAGTCCCTGATCCTGAATCTTCCCGGCCAACCCAAGGCGATACGGGAGACGCTGGAAGGGATCTTCGCGGCGGTTCCCTACTGTATCGAGCTCATCGGCGGCCCCTTCGTGGAAACCCGCGAAGAGGTGGTCAAGGCTCATCGCCCCGCATCGGCGGGAAAGAGGCCGACAGGCCCTTGAACCATTCCGTGTCGACGTGGCGCCGGAGCAGAAGAGTTCCCCCGCCAGGGGTGACGATGCCGCAGATGCTTTGACTTGCTGACGGGTATCTGCTACACATATAGCTATAACTGTTGACCAATCGGTCTGGTGCCGCTCTCCCTCCGAGAGCGGGTAAAAGGGAAGAGGGTGCGAATCCCTCGCTGACCCGCAACTGTAACAGGCGATGAAAGCCGCTTCATGCCACTGGGGAAACCTGGGAAGGCGCGGCGAGTAACATGACCCTGGAGCCAGGAAACCTGCCTTGCCGAACGTTTTGGAACCTCCGTGGAACGAGGGACCGGAACCGGCTTTGGTTGATTCCGGCCCCCTGTCCCCTCGGGACAGGGGGCCTTTTCATTATGGGAGATGACATGAAACAGAGCATGCAGGCAGTGATTGTGTCCGCCATCGGCTCCTGGACCCGCCGTGAACGCCCTGTACCGCGGCCGCAAGCGGGCCAGGTCCTGGTGAGAGTCGCCGTCACCGGGCTGTGCCGCACCGACCTCAAGCTGATCCGGTGCGGCCACCGTGACCTGGTGTTGCCGCGGATACCGGGTGAAGAGGTGGTGGGCGTTGTCGCGGAAAACGGCCCCGGCGCGGTGCGCCACCCCGTCGGCACACGGGTGTATGTCTATCCGGGAGAATGGTGCGGCGTGTGTGCCCCCTGCCGTTCCGGAGCCGAAAACCTGTGCCGGGAGATGCGCATCATGGGCTTTCATCGGGATGGCGGTTTTGCCGAGTATGTCGCGGTTCCGGAGGAGAGCCTGATAGCCCTCCCTGAGGGGTGCGCGTTCCCTGACGCCGTCTTCGCGGAACCGTTGTCATGCTGCATCAACGCCATCGAATTGTCGCGCCTGACTGCCGGGGAGCGGATGGGCATCTGGGGGGCGGGGCCGGCCGGGACGCTGCTGAAGCGGCTGGCCTGCCGGATGGGCGCCGAGGTTGTGGTCATCGAACCGGACGGAGAGCGCAGGGAGCGCATCGGAGGGCGGGAAACGGCCGACGGAGAGCTGTTCGATGTGTGCATCCCCGCGGTCGGCGACGGCGAGGCCTACCGGGCGGCACTGGAACACCTGGCTCCCCGCGGCCGGCTGGTTGCATTTTCGGGGCTTGCCGCCGACGCGGCATGCCGTGCCGCCGACTACAATCATCTGCACTACCATGAACAGAGCGTTGTCGGCGCGTACGGCTGCGCCCTGCGTCACGGCGCTCAGGCTCTGGAGCTGATCGCATCGGGCTCGGTGGCCGTATCCGACCTGGTGAGTCACACTCTGCCCCTGTCCGCGCTCGATGCCGCCCTGGATATGGTGGCGCGGCGGCGCTGCATGAAAATCCATCTCAACCCGCAGGAGTAACCAATGGAAATCGTCACCCTGGAAGAATTCGGCGCCTATGTGCAGCAGGTGCTGGAGCGGAAGGATCTGAACCGTGCCGAGAGCTACCGGATGTTTCGTGAACTGCTGCGCAATACCCAGCCCGACCTGCAGCAGGGAGCGTTTCTGGCCGCCCTGAAAGCCAAGGGAGAAACGGTTGATGAAATCGTCGGTGCCTGGCAGGCCATCGATGAACTGGACACGGTACATGTGACCGGCCTGCCGGACACGATTCTGGATACTGCCGGTACCGGCATGGACAGCTTCAAGACCTTCAATGTGAGCAGCGCCGCGGCGCTGATCGTTGCCGCCCACGGCATCCCCGTTGCCCGTCATGGAGCCCGCGCCATCACCTCGCGGTGCGGCACGGTCGATATCATGGAGGCGCTGGGCATTAACGTGGAATGTACGCCGGAGGCTGTTGCCCGGAGCATCAACACGACGGGAATCGGACTGTTTAACGGCATGTCATCCCAGGTACACCCCGGCGGCTTGGGACGCATCCTTTCCCAAATACGCTTCGGAACAATCTTCAACATTGCCGCTTCCCTGGCCAATCCGGCACGTCCGCGGCGCGCCATGCGCGGTGTCTATTGCCGCACCCTCCTGGAGCCCGTTTCCCGGGTCATGAAAGAGATAGGCATTCAGCGGGCGCTGGTGGTTCACGGCTGCGTCGATGAGCAGGGAACCGGCATCGACGAACTGTCGGTGTGCGGTGCGAGCACGGTGTGTTACTTGGATGGAGAACAGACCCATTCATTTGAGATCGTGCCGGAAGAGGTGGGGATTGCGCGGTGTTCCTCCTCGGAAATTGCAGCCCTGGAAACGCTGGAGCAGGAAGCTCTCCGCTTTTTTTCCGTTGTGTCCGGGCAGGGGACGTTCAGGGAATGCGAGGAGTTTACGGCGCTGAATGCCGGTGCAATCCTGTGGATGGAGGGGGTGTCGCCATCGATCTCCGCGGGGGTTTCCGACGCGCGCCACGCCCTGGCGACCGGCGCCGCCGTCGATACGCTGCGCGCCTGGTGCGCTTCTCAGGGGCATGATGACGGCAGCGGACTGAAGAAGCTGTCACTTCTCGAAAAATGGGTACTGTCCCGCAAACATGCGGGATAAATGTCCCGGGGGGCGTACCAGAGCGGCCTTTCGTGAACACAACCAAAGGGTTCCGTGGGGAGGCACGAAAAAATTTCCCCTAGTGCTCAATAATCCGGAAAAGATGCCGATACGTCATAGGACAGGCATAGGGTGCCCTGTCCGGTCCTGCACCGGAGCCTGTACGACCTTTCCCCGGGAGTCCCCATGGATGCGCACGCTCTCAAGGCAGGCCTTACCCCCCTGTTCCTCCCCGTACCACCCATGTTCGAAAGATGGATGGGGTATGCGGGGAAAAGCCGTTTTGTCGCCTTCTACTGGGGAACCTGCGACGAACTCTGCTTCTTGGATGATGGGCTGGACTCCGGGACCATCAACTCCGCCGCCTGGCAGATATTCAGGGAGCACCCCACTGTCAGCCTCCATTTCCTCCCCTATGATTTCGGTTCCGCCGAGCTCCCCGCCCGGCATTGGCTCCTGTTGCACAGGGAAGACAGACGGTTCTATGTGGGAGAACCGGCACGCGTGGAAAGGTTCCTTGAAGAGCAGGCACATCCCGAGGGAAAACCGTCCCGGCCATCCGCCGTGAAAGCCACCATAACCCTGGACGAATGCATCATGCTGGCGGGCAACATCGAAGAAGTGCTGGAAAAGGAACTGTCACCCGAAGAATTGATGCGGCGACTGGCCGAGCAGCATACGGCCTGCTCCGAACTGCGGGAGTGGCTGGAAAGACTGGGGTGACCGACATGGGGGGGCACCGGCGCAGCAGAAGCCGGGCGGACTCAGGACGAATTCCGGCTGGCTTTCATAGCCCGCTTCTGGTAACGTGCTGACACGCGAATAAACGTGCCACGGAAACGGATATGAAAGCTCTCCTGGTCCATCCCCACGGCAGCAACTGGATGGGGTCCGGAAAAGACATCACCACCATCTTCAACCTCATGCCGCCCCTCGGCCTCCTGAGTATTGCCGCGTACCTGAAGGCGCAGGGAAGTGACGTGGAAGTGCTGGACTGTTACGGCGCGCCGGCAGGGGTTGAAGAACACGCGGCGGACATCATCGCCCGCACGCCGGACGTGGTCGGTTTTTCCTGTACCACCTCCTCGTTCCTGGAAGGCTATGCAATAGCGGAACGGGTGAAGCAGGAAAACCCGGACATCCGCATCGTGTTCGGCGGTTCCCACGCCTGCTCGGCCGGGGCCGCCCTCCTGGACTCCTTTCCCGCCGTGGATTTTCTGGTGATCGGCGAAGGAGAAGTCACTTTCAGCGAACTGCTGCGCTCCGGGTTCCGGAACGTGGATTCGGTGCCCGGCGTCGCCTTCCGCCGGAACGGGAAGGGGAAGCTCTCCGCCGCCAGGGAAAACATCCCGGACCTGGATTCCCTCCCCTTCCCCGCCTACGACCTGCTTTCCGATTTTCCCCGGCGCTACAACCTGCCGCTTTTCAGCTATCCCACGGCGCCCAACACCAGCATCATCTCCAGCCGCGGCTGCCCCTACCAATGCAGCTACTGCGACCGCTCCGTGTTTAACCGCGGCTTCCGCTTCAACTCGCCCGACTACATCGTGGAGCACCTCCTATTTCTGCACCGGGACTTCGGCATCCGTCACGTTTTTTTCTACGATGACCTCTTCACCTTCGACCGGAACCGCGTGGAACGGTTCTGCGTCCTCATGGAGGAGAAGAAGGTTCCGGTCACCTACAACTGCATCGCCCGGCTGGAGCATGTGGACGGGGAACTGCTCTCCCTGCTGAAGCGGTCCGGCTGCTGGCAGGTCAACTTCGGCATCGAATCGGGGGACCCCCAGATACTTTCGAAACACCGCAAGATGTACGACCTGGACGAGGTGGGAAGAAAGCTGCGCATGGTGAAGGAAAGCGGAATGCGGGTGAAGGGGCTGTTCATGATGGGGTTTCCCGGAGAAACCGAGCAGTCCGTACGGCGCACCATCGATTATGCCTTGTCGCTTCCCCTGGACGAGGTGAATGTGACCAAGTTCACCCCGTTTCCCGGGGCACCGGTCTACCGCACCATCCGCGACTTCGGGGAGTTCGACGAACACTGGCCGTCCATGAACTGCATGAACTTCGTGTTCGTGCCCCACGGCATGACCCGCGAGCGCCTGGAGGAGCTCTACTCCCAATTCATCCGGCGATTCTACCGCAGGACACGCATCCATTGGGGATACGCCCAGATGCTCTGGAAATCCCCCCACAGCATCGGCGTATTCCTCCGCAACCTGCCGGAGATCATCCGGTTCGAGATGAAACAGAAATGGTAACGAGTATGACACGAATCCTGATTCTCGCAGCCCTGGCGGTCCTGTGCCTCCCCTTTCCCGCGGCGCGCGCCGACGACGGTGTTGATCTGAAATCGGCCGGGTACGAATATACCCTGCTCTCCGGCTACGGAATCACGCACCGGGGATTCGGCGACACCCGCACCCAGGTGCAAACGGTTGACTGCATCGGGCGCTTCGGCTGGTTTCTTTCCCGTGAGCTCGGGTCGGGATGGTATACAGGGAGGCATGAACTCTTGGTGGAACTGCCGGTTCACACGGTTGTGGATCCGAGGGTATCTCCCATGGTGGGGGGCTACCTTCTGGGGAGCTGGAAATTCACCTCTCCGGATAACTGGGCTCCCTATGTCTTTGCAGGCGGGGGGATTTTGTACGTGGACCTGGGGTTACCGACCATGGGAAGCCGGCTCGATTTCTCCTACCAGGGAGGAGCCGGGGTGCAGTATTTCATCAGGAAGGGCCTGGCGCTCTCCCTCGAATACCGCTACCACCACATTTCCAACGCCGGCACAGCCACGCCCAACGAGCCCCTCAATTCCAGCAAGATCCTGATGGGCGTGTCGGTGTTCCGGTAACGAAGGGAGGGGCTCCCCGGTCCATCTGCTCCGCAAGAGAAGCGGGTGGTACCATGGGGGAACGGTCCTATTCGTCGTCCATGAGGAATGACAGTTCGTGGCGCACCTGCTCGGGATTGACGGTTCTCGCTTCCATGAGGCTCCGCAGGTGAATCATCGTGTCCAGATCCATTTCGACGAATTTTACTCCGGCAAGATTTTCCCGGCAGTGAACCACTTCTGCCTCGAAGTGGAGGACGACATCGGAATGGTCGAGCTGGAAAAAAAGCTTCAACCTGTCTCCCTCCCGGACCGGAGGGGAGCTGCCGAATTCCACCAGGGCGCCCTTCAGGGAAATATCGTGCAACATGACGTCATGAGGCCCTGAATCCGTTTCCACGATACTTTTTTCAATGCACTTGACGCGGCTGAAACGCCTTTTGTTTGTCATGAGCCATCTCCCCGAAAGACTGCGTATCGAAAGGCCGTATCGGTTCGGCGGCGCCAGTGTAGCACATCACCACCAACATCAACAAACGATATTATCCCGGAAGAGCCGGAATCCGTGAAGGACGACGGCGCGGAAGGGACATGCAAGGAAGGGAGGCCGTGTGGCGGGAGAATCCATCCGGGTCGCCTGCGCCGTCATCGAGGAGGACGGCAAGGTGCTGGCGGCGCAACGCAGTGAAACCATGAACATGCCCCTGAAGTGGGAATTCCCGGGAGGCAAGCTCCACAAGGGAGAGAGCGCCGAGGAGTGCCTACGGCGGGAACTGATGGAAGAGCTGGGAATCCGGGTCAGGATACAACGGGCACTCCCCCCGGTGTACCACTGCTATGATGATTTCGCCATCGAGCTTATCCCCTTTGTCTGCTCCCTGGAGGGGGGAAATCTCCTCCTCAATGAACATCGGGCCATTGCCTGGATTTCGCCCCCCCACCTGACGGAGCTGGACTGGCCGGCCGCGGATATCCCGGTCATCGCCTCATACCTGGCAACACTGAAAGAATAGCGTGCAACGCCACGGCAGCCGGTTGGGTGAGAACAGTGGGGAGACATCCGGAATGAAGGAGGGCACCCTATGGACCCTATGGATTGGAATGAGAGGATAGCACGTGAAATCAAGCGCCTTGTCCGGGAAAGCCCGGCCAACCGGCATCCGGGGAGCGACTCACCCTATTTCGATGAGCCGCTGGTGGGGTATGCCTCCCTCCACGACCCGCTGTTTCAGGAGTACCGGGTGAGTATCGGAAACTTCCATCTCTCTCCCGGAATATTTTTGGAATCGGCCTTCGGTCCGGGGAGCGGCAGGGGGGGAACCGTCATCTGCTGGATCCTTCCGATTTCCGCGTCGACCCGAGAGAGCAACCGCACCGGAATCCGCATGCCTTCCCGTGAATGGGCGTACACCCGTACCCACGGCGAGGCGTTCAACAACGGACTGCGAAAACATCTGGTCGATTTCCTGACGGCTTCGGGAAGCCGGGCGATTGCCCCCCTTCTCTCCGACCTCTTCCGCACCGTGGAGACCCCCGAGGGACTCTCTTCCACCTGGTCGGAGCGTCATGCCGCCTATGCCGCGGGACTCGGCACCTTCAGCCTTTCCCGGGGCTTCATCACCGAGCGCGGTATTGCCCACCGCTGCGGGAGCGTCATCACCGATCAGGTCATTGCGCCCACTCCGCGCCGGAATTCCCACTTTGGAGAAAATTGCCTCTTCTACCGGAATGGAAGCTGCGGGGCCTGCATCGCCCGCTGCCCTGCAGGCGCAATCACGCGAGACGGCCATGACAAAAAGCTGTGCCGGGACTACGGCTACGGGACGGTGGTCAGGGAAGTTGGGGAACGATACGGCGTCGAGGCCCCCGGATGCGGACTCTGCCAGACGGGTGTGCCGTGCGAGGCAGGGATTCCGGGTTGAATACCCTTCGCACGAACAAGCGGGAAGGTAGTTATAGTGAACCCGCTTCCAGAACAACA
>JAAZOO010000325.1 GCA_012797715.1 Geobacteraceae bacterium
TCTGACCTTTCACCGTACCCGCCCTGTCGAGGCGATCCGGGCGGCGCGGCAAGCCCCGGAGACGGTGGGGCGGGACGTCCCCCGCGCTCCGGACCAGGAGTATCTGGTGCGCCGGGCCGGACGGGACACGGACTGGTTCCGGATTGCCCGCGTCATCCACCGCGCCTACGGCTATACCCATCCCAGCGATGACATCTACTGCCCGGACCGGCTGCGGGAGCTGAACCGTAGCGGAAGCCTGGTCTCGGTGGTGGCGACCACCGTGGAGGACGAGATCGTCGGACATTACGCCCTGGAGATGGGGGGCCTCGGACAGGTGGCGGCCGGACCCTGCACGGTGGCCGAGACCGGCATGGCAGTGGTCGACCCTGCCCACCGGGGCCGGGGGCTCATGGAGCGCATGCGGGAGTTCCTGGAGGGCGAGGCCCGGGCCATGGGGCTGCGCGGGCTGTTCGGCCAGCCCGTTACCAGTCACGCCGCCAGCCAGCGGGTGAACGAGAAATTTGGGAGCCGCTGCTGCGCCCTCTCCCTTGCCTTCCTGGCCGACAACCTGCGCTTCCGGGCCATGGCGCGGGACAGCTCCGGACAGCGGGAAAGCTGTCTCCTCTATTTCAAGGCGCTGGATACGCCCGAGCCACGCAGGATTTTTCCCCCGCCCCGGCATCGGGCAATGCTGCTGGATACCTACCACGAATGCGGCATCCCGGCATGGGCCGAGGAAAGCCCGCCCGCGGCGGGGGAAAGCCGGGTCGGCGCCCGCTACCTGGCGTCCCTGGACCTGGGGGTGATCCGCGTCGAACAGGTGGGCGCCGACATCGCGTCGCTCCTCCGCTCCGCGCGCAACGACCTGTGCCGTCAGGCCGGGGCGCGGGTACTCTACCTGACGGTGCGCCTCACCCGTCCGGGAAGCGCGGAAGCCTGCGATGCGGCAGAACGCCTCGGTTTCTTCTACGGCGGCCTGGCCCCCTGCTTCGACGAGGGAGAGGATGTGCTGCGCATGCAGTACGTGGATACCCCCCTTGATTTCAGCCGGCTGGTTGTGGAGAGCCCCTTTGCCGTCCGGCTCGCATCCTACGTGGAAGCGGACCGGTCACGGGTTGAACGGTAATGGCGACGCTCTTCCGAACAACTCCCGCCTTCTTCCGTTTCTGGCTCGCCCAGGCCGTTTCCCAGGTGGGGGACCGGGTGCACTCCCTGGCGCTCATCTGGCTGGTCTACCACTGGTCGGAATCGGCCCTGGCCGTGGGCATGATACTGGTGGCCACCTCGCTGCCGGGCATTCTGGTCTCTCCCCTGGCCGGGGTGCTGTGCGACCGCGCCAGCCGCCGGCGCATCATGATCGGCGCCGACCTGGCGCGTTTTCTCGTGGTCGGCTGGCTGGCCTGGCAATCCCACACCGGCGCCCTGGGGTATCCGGGCCTCATCGCCGCGACCGTGGCCGTTGCCCTGGCCTCGGCCTTCTTCAATCCCGCTGCCCTGGCCATGCTGCCCGGCCTGGTTCCCCGGGAGGACCTGACCCGGGCCAATGCCGCCAGTCAGCTGGTGGCGGGCATGAGCGCGGTGGCCGGCCCCCTGTTCGGCAGCGCCCTCATCGCCCTCATCGGCGTGCCCCTGGCCTTTGCCATCAACGCCCTATCCTTTCTCGGCTCGGCCCTTTGTATCGCCCTGGTGCGCGAGCCCCACTGGACGAGGGCCGGGAAAACCGGCTTCCTGAACGAACTGCGGGCCGGACGGGACGCTCTGCGCGGCGCGCCGCTCATCGGCGCTCTCCTCGCTCCGGTGGTGGTTATCAACTTTTTCTTCGCCGCCATCCCGGTGGTGACGCCGGTGCTTGCCGAGAGCGTCTTCCGGTCCGGGGCTGGGGGCCTGGGCATCCTCATGAGCTGTTTCGGCGGCGGTCTCTTCGCCGGGTCGCTGATACTCTCCATCGGCCGCGGGCGAGGGGAACGACGCGCGGCCCTCTCCGGTTTCGCGCTGATTGGCCTCGCGTTCCCGGTCATCGCCTTCAGCCCCTGGCTGTACGCGGCCGGCATGGGTCTGGCCGTGGTCGGTATCGGCCTGAGCATCGTGAACATCACGCTCATCACCCTCTTCCAGAAGCTGCTGGACGACGGAACGCGCGGCAAGATCATGGCGCTGGTCAGCGCCCTGGCCCTGTCGCTGCAGCCGGTGGCCTACGGCGTGATGGGACTGGTCACCGACGCCCTGAAACCGTCCGGCGCGCTGCTGGCGAGCGGCGCGGTGATCCTGCTGGTGACGCTGCGCATCGCAACCCTGAAGGAACTGAAGGAGGTATGAATGGATCCCACGTCGTTTGCCCGCTCCGTGTTCGATTCCGCGCCCGCCTACCGCCGCTTTCTGGCGGATGCCGGTTTCTCCGCCGTTCCGGACTGGGAGAGCATCCCGATCATGGACAAGGAGACCTACCTGCTGGCCTATCCGGTGGAGGAGCTGTGCCACGGCGGCGGACTCCACGGTTGCCACCTCATCGGCGCATCCTCCGGGTTCAGCCGGAGCGGTTCCCTGTTCTGGCCGAAACGCCCCGAGGATGAGGGGGATTACGTGGCCTCCATCGGCCGGATGCTGGCCGATCACTACGCCATCCACCGCAGGCGAACCCTGGCCTTGGTCTGCCTGGCCTTCGGCACCTGGATCGGCGGCATGCAGATCGCCGCGGCCCTGCGCACACTGGCCGGGACCGGCACCTACCCGCTGACCGTGGCCACACCCGGCCTCAACCTGCGGGAGGCCGCTGCCATCCACCAGCGTTTCCATCATGCCTTCGACCAGTGCCTGGTTCTCACCAACCCCTCCAATATCAGCCTGCTGGGGGCGTTGCTGCGCCGCGCAAGCCCGGACATGCCGGAGGGGAGCGTCTCCTTTCCCGTGGTGGGGGAGTTCTTCAGCGAGGCGTTCCGGGAGCGGGTGGCCGCCGATTTCGGCCACTCTCCGGAGTCCCCCTTCTGCGTCTGGACCGGCTACGGCTCCGCCGACACCGGGGACCTGGGCGTGGAAACGGCGGCCACGGTCGGCCTGCGCAAATGGTTCCATCGCCGGCCGCAGCTTTCGGAACAGGTACTGGGAGCGCGGGAAACGCCCATGCTCCTGGCTCCCACGTCCAAGGCCCACCTGGAGATCATCGGCGGGGAGATCGTGGCCACCAAGGACCAGATTATCCCGCTGGTACGCTACAACACCCGGGACCACGGCGGCCTGCTGGAGCGATCCTCCCTTGGGGAGATGGGCGTTCCGGAGGAGGTCACGGCACTGCTCCCGGAGCGAATCCTGTTCGTCCACGGCAGGGTCAGCGACAGCGTGGTATTCTACGGCACCAACCTGAAAGTTCCAGCCATCGGCGACTTCCTTCTCTCCCTGCCGGAGCGCTTCCGGTACGCCGGGCTGTTCCAGGTGCGCCGTTCCGAAGGGGATGCGGCCACCCGCTTCCTGTTCACGGTTTTCACCCACGGCATGGACGGCCTGCCGCCGGAAGGCGACTACACCGAGGCCCTGCTGGCGTTTTTGCGCGAGAACAGCCTGGAATTCACCGCCAAGTACGACAATCTCTGCCTGGCGGCCGGAGAACCGCTGATCCGGGTGGAACTGCGGGATATCGCAACCCTTGACCCCACCGTCAAGCACCGCTTTCTTTTGGAGGAGTAGCCCCATGTTCCAATGTCTGGATGAGGATCAACGACTTGAGCGCGGCCGTGAACTGTGGCGCACTGCCCAGGCCGCGCCGTTCTATTGCCGGAAATTCGCAGGATGCGCGGAGCCTCGGGACTGGCCCGCATGGAGGGCGCTGCCGCCCCTCACCCGCCAGGAGCTGTACGACAACGCCTGGCCCCGTTCCGGGGAAATGCTCACCCAGCCGCCCGAGGGGATGATCGTCACCTCCACCGGCGGCACCACCGGCATGGCCCGCTACACGGTGCTCACCCACGACGAATGGGACCGCTTCTGCGATGAGCAGGCCAGGGCACTGCGCCTGATCGGGGTCGGCCCCTCCGACCGGGTGGCAAACCTGCTGGTGGCGGGAAGCCTCTGGCCCTCGTTCCTGGGGGGCCACGAGATCATCAAGCGCATCGGCGCCCTGCACCTACCCATCTCCGCCAACATCCCGGTGGAGACGGTGCTGCGCTTCTGCCGCGAGTTCCGCCCCACGGTCATGATGAGCCTGCCCACCCTGTTCGTCTTCCTGGCGGACCTGGCCCTGAAGGACGCCATACCCTTCCCGGAGCTGCGCCTGGTCGGCTATGCGGGGGAGCACATGAGCCCGGCGGTGCGCGACCACGTGCGGCGCGGACTCGGGGAACAGGTGGAGATACACGCCCTGGCCTATACCAGCGCGGACGCGGGTCTGATGGGATACCAGTGCATGCGCTGCGCCCCCAACGAATACCACGTCCCCACCGCGTTCCAGCTCGTGGAAATCATGGATATGGAAAGGGAACGCCCCGCCGGGCCCGGCGAAACCGGCGAACTGCTCGTCACCAATCTGGCCCGCCGCTCCCAGCCGGTTATCCGCTACCGCATCGGCGACCGGGGGAGCTGGACCGGAAGCCCCTGCCCCTGCGGCGACCCCAATCCCCTCCTGCGGCTGGCAGGCCGCGCCGGTGACGACTTCAAGCTGGGCGGCGCCTATATCGCCATGGGCGCCGTGGAGCAGGCGGTAGAGGCGGTGGCAGGCGTGGCCGGGATCAGCCCCAACCACACCCTGATCCTGGCCGACGAGGAAAACCGGCTGGCCCTGGAACTGCGTGTCGAGGCCGGAGACCCGGTTGCCGCCCAACGGGAGGCGTTCCGGGTCGTGGAGGAGCTGGAGGCGCACATTCCGGAATTGAAGGTGGCGAGGGCCAGGGAGTACCTGGCACGCCTGGACGTGCGTTTCGTGCCCCTGGGAAGTCTGGAGCGGAGCCCGGTGACGGGCAAGGTGCGCCGCCTGGAAGACCGGCGCGTTGAGGAGAAATGAGACCATGAGTGTACCCGAATCCCTTGGCCGTCTGTTCGAGCTGGATGCATTCGAAGCCGGAGAGCGTGCCGACGCCTGCTTTGTGGACGCGGTCCGCGACGCCTGCGCCTGGCACATGGAGCGCTGCGAGGTCTTTCGCACCCTGTGCGGCCAGGAGGGCTTTTCCCCTGACCGGATCGGAAGCATCGGCGACCTGCCCCGCATCCCGTGGCTCATGGTCAACGTGTTCAAGCGCTACCACCTGCTCTCCGTGCCCGAAAGCGCGATTGTCGCCACTTTCACCTCCAGCGGCACCACCGGCCAGGCAAGCCATATCGCCTGGGACCGGGGCTCCATGGAGCGGCAGGACGCCATGCGCGCCGCCATTATGGCAGGCATGGGGCTGGTCTCCGACCGGCCGGTGAACTACCTGATTTTCGCCCACGCTCCGGACATCGCCGGATCCAAAGGGGCTGCCCATGCCCAGAGCCGCTACGCGGGATTCGCCCCGGAACGGGACAGCTTCTACGCCATCCATGCCGGTGAAAACGGCGAACCGGCATTCGATGCGGCGGAATGCATCGACCGGATGCGCGCCTTCAGCCTCACCGGACTGCCGGTGCGCATCATCGGATTTCCCGCATTCGCATGGCGGGTGCTGCGGGAGATGGACAGAACGGATACCCGTCTCCGTTTTCCCGGGGAGAGCCTGTTTATTCTGGCGGGCGGCTGGAAGGGGGCCCAGAACGAGGCCGTGCCCAAGACCATGTTCGCAGCCACGGCGGAAGCCCGCCTCGGCATTCCCGCCACGCGCATCCGGGATGTGTACGGCTTCGTGGAACACGGCGTTCCCTACATGACCTGCGAAGCGGGCCGCTTCCACGTTCCCGTGTATTCCCGCGCCTTTGTCCGCAAGCCGGGAACGATGGAGCTCCTGCCCAAGGGCGAACGGGGCCTGCTGCACGTGGTATCCCCCTACAACCTGGCACAGCCGTCCCTGTCGGTGCTGAGCACCGATTACGCGGTCCTGGGCGACGACTGCCCCTGCGGCAGAAGGACGGACACCCTGGAGATTGCGGGCCGGGCGGGCGTTTCCAAACACCAGGGGTGCGCCATCACCGCTGCGGAGCTGCTGAAGAAATAAACCTGGATTTGGCAGGTGGAGTCGCCCTTCGTTCACTCCGGACGACTCCACCTGACGGACCGAGGAAACACGGAGGTTCTGTTATGCACGGTTACATTCTCGGGGAAATCCGCCAATCGCCGGAACCCCTTACCGCAGTGGAAGTGGAGGGCATCGTCGCCCGCTGCCACGCCATGAAGCGGGAGGCGGCGTCACTGCCCCTGGCGTACCTGCTGGACCTGATGGACCGGGTAGGCCGTGCCTGGAGCGATCCCGGCTACCCCTACCGCCGGGAGGCCCTGGCACGGCTTCCGGACCTCATCGGCTTCAGCCCGGCCATGATCGAGCAGGGGATCCTGGTGATGGCGGACCTGCTGCGGCGGGAGAGCCTCCTGACCCGGCTGGCATGCGACCTGGGCGACCACCGCTTCCTGGACGACTGGGTGTTCGACAACCGCTTCCGGGGCCTGATCAAGGCCCAGCCCCTGGGCGTGGTGGCCCACGTCTCCGCAGGCAACGTCTTCGTGGGCGGGGTGGACACCCTGATCCAGGGCATCATCACCCGCAACGTCAACATCATGAAGATGTCTTCGGTCGACCCGGTGTTTCCGGTGCTCTTCGCCAGGAGCCTGCGGGACCATGACGGGAGGGGGACCGTTGCCGGCTCCCTGGCCCTGCTGTCCTGGAGGGGGGGCGACCGGGAGATAGAAGGGGTGCTGAAGCGGGAGTGCAACGCCATCGTGGTCTACGGCGGCGCCGAGGCGGTGCGCAGCTACCGGGAAGGGCTTGGCCTGCACACCCGGCTCGTGGAATACGGGCCCAAGTACAGTTTCGTGCTGGTTGACGGAGACGAGCTGGAACGGCGGGGGCTGGACGCCTGCGCCCGACTCATCGCCCGCGACGGGGTGATGTGGGAGCAGTCCGCCTGCTCCTCGCCCCACGTGGTGTACGTGGAGGGGAGGGAAACCGCGCGCAGGCTCATGAAGGCTCTGGCCGCGGCTTTCGAGCAGTGGGCCGCGGAGATCCCGCCCGGCGGTTTGAGCGATGACGAGGCGGTGGAAATCACCAAGGTGCGGGAGATGGCAAAGGTGGAAAAGGCCATGGGCTCCGGAGACCTGATCCACCCCGCGGGAACCGGATGGACCCTGGTTCTGCGGGACGATCCCCGCTTCGAGACCTCATGCCTGAACCGCACCCTCATCATCAAGCCGGTGGAGAGCCTGGAAGGGGCGGTGAAATGCGTGGAGCCCATGGGAGAGTATATCCAGACCGTTGCCGTCTTGGCGGACGAAGGGAGGGCGCGAAGCCTGGCACGGGAGCTGTCGGCCCTGGGCGCGGACCGCATGGTGGAAATCGGCCGCATGGCGACGCGCAAGCACGGCACGCCCCACGACGGCACCCGCGGCCTGGCGACCCTGGTGCGGTGGACATCCCTTTCCCGCAACGCCCTGGAACTGGGGGCGGATGACGCCCCCTGGCAGCGGGCCGACGATTCCGGGGATACCTTCGACTTCCTCCCCGACGAGGAACGGGACGCACTCACCCTTTCCCGCCTGGCGGAGACCGTGGCCTACTGCCGCGACCGTTCACCCCTGCTTGCCGAACGCTACGGCGACCTGCCGGTGAACACCCTGGACGAATTCCGGCGCCTCCCCCTCATGACCGGCGACGACTACAAGAAATACCTGCCGCCCCACGGTACGGGTCTCCTGACCGGAGAAGCCGCCGAAGGGTATGTCTTTTCCAGCGGCGGCACCACCGGAGCGCCCAAGGCCGTGTACCGCACCATCGACGAGCAGCGCTACAACGCGGTGCGCCTGGGCAAGGGGCTGTCCCTGTCCGTGTTCGGACCGGGCGACGTGGTGGCCAACCTGCTGTTCGCCGGCAACATGTGGGCCTCCTTCGTCTCCTACAACCAGGCCCTGGAACATACCGGCTGCCGCATTCTTCCGGTTTCCGGGAACCTTCCCATGGGGCAGATTGCGGGATACCTGACAACCTTCGGAGCGAACGCGGTCATTACCATCCCCTCGGTTCTGCTTTCTCTGGCCGCCTACGTGGAGAGCAACAACCTGCCGATCCGCCTGCGCAAGGTATCCACGGGCGGGGAGCACCTGTTCGCCGGGGCCCGGGAGTACCTGAGCCGCACCCTGGGCGTGGAGCAGTTCGCCTCCACCGGCTACACCACCAACGATACCGGCGCCATCGGCTACCAGTGCCCCTTCTGCGAGGGAGGGATTCACCACGTGCACGAGGACCTGCACCTGCTGGAAATCCTCGATCCCGAAACCAATGAGCCGCTGGGGCCGGGCCGCATCGGCAAGGTGGTGGTGACCAACCTGCAGCGGCGGCTCATGCCCACCATCCGCTACGAGGTGGGGGACCTGGGCCGCTGGATCCGGGGAGCCTGCCCCTGCGGCCGCAAGACCCGGCTCATGGAGCTCCTGGGTCGTTCCGACGACGTGCTCATCATCGGCGGCGGCAACATCCATCCCGAGGTGGTGGCCGCGGCGGTCCACGCCGTGCCGGGGCTCTCCCCCCACTTCCAGATGGCGGCGCGCCTGGAGGACCACCGGGATCAGCTGCTGGTGAGGGTGGAGCGGGCGGCAACCGCGGACCCCGCCGCGGATGAAAGGGCGGCGGAGATGGTGACGAGGCGCCTGCTGCAGGAATCCAAGGAACTGAAAGCCATGATCGACGGAGGGCTGGCCGCTCCCGTAA
>JAAZOO010000326.1 GCA_012797715.1 Geobacteraceae bacterium
CACCGACGAAGAGTCGTGATGCGTCTCGCAGAACCGACCTTCCGAAACGCTCAAGGGGACGCCGTAGTGACCGAGAAGTTCCTGCAATCGCTGAACCTGGCTCCATTGATGGCAGACGACGCTGACCCGGATGTGTGCGCCGAGCCATTCCACTACCCGTTCCACGAGAGGCCGCAGCACCCCTTCGCTGTCCGGAGAAAGGGCGAGCTTCAGGTCGCTGTTGTCCTCGCCTGCAAATCGGAGCAGAAGGGCGGCATCAGCTTCTTCCACAAGTTCAAGTCGGGGAACCCCAATCCGCCGGTAAGCACGTTTCATCTCGCGAAACTGCTCCGTTGCGAGAAAGAGGTCATCCGCCGCACAGACAAGGGAATGGGATTCTGCGGCTCTCTGCTCCGCCTCGAGGACTTCCTCCCGGAAGCACTCCTCGGCCTCCAGAACGGCAAGGGGATCGATTTCCACCAGAACCGCCCCCGCCCCCGCATACTGGAAAAGGGTTTCCAGGCCGGGATGGATCAGTGGCTGAAGGTACTCTATGCCCGGCGGACAGATGGCATTCTGGAGCTGCTCCACCAGGTCCCGGCGGCGGGTTGCCGGAATGCCCAACTGGTCGGAGCGATCCTTCAGTCTGGGGGAGAAGTCCCGTATCACCTCTTCCGAAAGGATGATCTCCCGGGACGGGAGTATCACCAGCTCATCCAAGGGGTGCAGAGATCGTTGCGTCACCGGGTCAAAGGATCGAATGGATTCGATGAGATCACCGAAAAACTCGATCCTGACCGGAGCCTGGAGATCGGGGGGGAAAATATCCACAATTCCGCCGCGCACCGAAGCGGTTCCGCGATCTTCAACAAGCGGCACCATGGAGTACCCCAGGTCCACCAGCTTCCTGAGGAGGCGGTCCCGTTGCACCTCTTCACCGGCAACCAGGTACTGGGAGTGCTCCCCCAGGAGGCATCGCGGAATCACTCTCTGCATGAGGGCGAAAGCCGGCGCCACAACCGCCCGCGCCCTCCCCTCCTGAAGGGCTGCGAGAGCACGAAGCCTCTCTCCGCTCACGTCGGGGTGAGGCGATGACTGCTCGAAGGGAGAGGTTTCCCAGGCAGGAAATCGGAATACCCCTTCCGGGCGATCCGCGTACACCCGAAGCTCTCGGAAAAACTCATCGGCGGTGTCCGTATCCGGCGTGAGGATCACGCAGGGAGCAGAAATGACGGGGAGGAGTCCGGCCAGGAGAAAAGCAGGGGACGAGCCCTTCAGCTCGGCAAGGGTGACATGGGAAAAATCAGGAAGCAGTGCGGCTGCTATGCGCTGAATCTTTTCGGAAAGGCTCGGGGTCATGAGTATCTGTCCGGAACGGTGGGCTTTCCCGCCCTGCTGTTTCGGGCCGGGCACAACACGGATGAATCGCTGCGGGGTGGGAAAGGAAAGGAATAGTAGTATGAATCAGGTACTGGCTTGACGGAAGACGACAGAAACGGAGAATCAGGCATCACGCCACGTCATGTTCGGCACGTATGCTATTTACCTTTCTTCAGGTCGATGAGTATCAGCTTCGCAACGGCCTTCAGTGTCTCAAACACACCCTCTCCCGTGGTAGCGCAGGCTTCGAAATCGGTAACGTTCATCAGGTTCAGCTCCCTGCGCATCTCGTCCACCGGAACGATATAGGGGAGATCACGCTTGTTGTACTGAATGACAAAGGGGAGCTTGCTCAATTCGTATCCCTGCTCCTTCAGGTTTATCTGCAGGTTTTCTATGGACTCGATGTTGGCGTCCATGCGCTCTTCCTGGGAATCGGCCACAAAGACAACCCCATCGACACCCTTGAGGATCAGCTTTCGGGATGCGTCGTAGAATACCTGGCCCGGCACGGTGTACAGGTGGAATCTGGTTTTGAAACCCTTTATCTCCCCGAGGGCGAGCGGAAGAAAATCGAAAAACAGGGTACGTTCCGTTTCCGTGGCAAGACTGATCATCTTCCCTTTGGCTTCGGGAGCTGTTTTTGAATAGATAAACTGAAGATTGGTCGTCTTGCCGCACAGGCCGGGGCCATAATAGACGATCTTGCAGTTGATCTCACGGGAGGCGTAATTGATGAAGGACATCTGACATCACCTCGGAAGATGGATTAAGCACTTGAAACCGCCGCAAAGCAAGGCATCTAACCGACGGCTGGGAAATTGGACAACGGATTAGCTGAACAGATTGTCGATGTCGTCATCGGTGATTTCCGCAAAGGGAAAGTCGCCGTCACCTGCTTTTTCCCGTTCCTCGGCCCGCTGAGCAATCCTGTCAAAGACCACGGCGAGTTCTTCCGAAGCCTTTTTGACCCTCAATCGGACAAGGCCGAGTGATGAGCGGCTGTCGAACAGCACGACAAGGATAACACGACCGCCGACAATGGAAATATGCAGATTGTCCTTTTCACCTTCATGAAAAAGGATGGAAAATTCTTTTTCTCCGATAAGCTTGGCCAATCCGCCGGTGGCGGCAATATTGCCGGCAGTGAGGGAGGCGAGAGATGTGGTATCGAAACGCTCAGTTTCTCCAACGCCGGAGATCAACTGGCCGTTCTTGTCCACGAGAAATATCACCTTTGCATTGGCTTCCCTCAGCAGTTTTTCCAGAATGGCGTTCAACTGCTTGAACTCGTCTTCATACATTATCATTTGCGGAGTCGCCATTGCACCTACCCCTCGAGCTGTACGATATTTTTCACAGCGGCTCATTTTATAACAAAAGCATCCCCACAAGGCAAGGCATTAAATCACCTTTAACAATTGAGAAATGGGGAAAAAGTCGAAAGATACAGTTTCACAGAACCG
>JAAZOO010000327.1 GCA_012797715.1 Geobacteraceae bacterium
CGTTCGGAAACAGCTGATTGAGCTTTTGCTGTATTAAACGGCAAATCGGAGGAAAAATACGTGATTGAGATCACGGAAAGTTGATTTTTCTGCACAGACGGTCTTTGGATGCGCACCGAACGGCAATGCCTTCCAACGGGTGCTCATGGCCCCTGCGGGGGGGGTGACCGTAAGGCATGAAAAAGGGGATGCCCTTTTGGAGCATCCCCTTTCCTTGGCGTGCGGGATATTGATATATTTTTTTCTCCTACGCCTTCCTTCTCCGGGTCCACCATGCCGCACCGAGGATACCCATCCCGGCGAGCAGGATGGAGGAGGGCTCGGGCACCTGCTCCTGAGGAGGAATGTACGGCTCTCCGGCAACCAGCAGGTCCTGCGCGTAGCAACCGTTGGGGTAGGTAAGGTTGATGACCGCCACGTCTTCAGCAAATCCCGTGCTGTTGTCCTTGGCAGCCGCGACAAGCTTTTTTGCAAGGACATCGCTTGTTGTGGCAATCTCCTCTTCCAGGAGCCAGATGGCCCGCTGCAGGGCATTGGCTCCGGAATTCGTTCCGTAGGTATAGCCGGCTACCAGAACATCAAGGTCTCCCTGCGTATAGTGCCAGAAGAGCCATTTGGTCTCGTTGCTCAGGGGATCACCCGCATCGGTGTTGGCCCCTCCCCGCTCGGCCTGGTTCGAAATATTGGAGACGATAAAAGGTTTGCCGAGCAGCAGATATTCATCTATCTCGACACAGAACGTCGTGAACAAGTATGTGGATCCATCCGCATTTTTTACTATCCACTCGCCTCCATTGGTCGTTCCGTTGCCGTGGTAGATTTTGATGGTATCCCCCACGCTCACCGGGTAGCCCCACGCTGAGACGGCAAACAGCACAAGGATAAGGCTTGCAGCCAGGGCCGATAGTCTGATGCATTTCATGAGGCACCTCCATAGTCGAATACTGATGGAATTTGAATAATTTTGAATTTTTTTATTCAATTTACGTGCCTTGATACATAGGTGACCGGTTTTACTGAAAGAGGGATTCAGGCTGTCGGAAAAGACAGCGCACGATGCTGCCTTTTCCCATGTAAGAACGAAAACAACGGACCATCAGCGCCCCCCCCGCATTCCCTAACCAGGCCAGGACAGGCCCCGATTGATGACTCCCAAAGATGCGTTAGGGTCGACTATCGTATCGATTTCAAAGAGATAGGTATCCCTGGCCGCTACACGGCAGAACCACCCGTTCCGAAGGGGAAAAGTGTAAACATTTCCGACAGCGACGTCGACACCCCTGACATCATTGCATCAGAGACGGCAGAGCAAGGATGCCATTCCACCAGATATACCGATCACCGACAATCTCCACCCCCCTGACGCCCTCTCTCCCCTGTACCGAGGTGGGTGACATTGCCGGAGTTTCAGCATGTAGAAACTCCATGCGCCATCCAGCCCAGGGAGGGAAGAAAAAACTGGCCACAATCTGCCTCCAATAATCAGGCCGCTGATTCTTGGAGATAAAGACATCGCTTTTGTATCGCTGAGTGCTATGCGGAGATGGTGGGGCTCTTTTCGTGGATGGCGGTATTTCCGGAAAGACGATGCATCGGTACGCAACCGCACACCGGGCGAGGGAGGAAAACAACGGTGGGAGAATGGGGTATGGACATTACGGGTTGCAGCAAGGCCGGAATCCGCTCCCCCCTTGCACGGCCGGTCATCCCATATTCAAAGCAGGTGAAGTCATCCTTCGCTCTCTCCGGATGGCTCCACCTGCCGTTTTCCAGGTTACTTGGTAACGGTTGCCGATGCCGACCCCACATTCATTTTTGCGTCGTAGGCCTTCACCATGACCGTGTGCTTCCCTACAGACAATCCCGAGGTGTTCCATGTCCAGGTGAAGCTGCTTTTGGAGAAGAATCCCTTGTAGGATCCGTCCACGTAAATCTCCATCTTTGTCACGCCCACATTGTCCGATGCGCTGGCGGTAAGGACAACGGAGGACAGACCCGTGATGGAGGACCCGTTGACGGGATTGGTGATGACCACCACCGGAGCGGTGGTATCGCTTGCCGCAGCGACCGTTACCGTAACCTGGCTCGACTGCGCGGCGTTGCCTGCCGCGTCATAGGCGATAGCCTTCAGGTAACGGGTGCCGGTGCCGGAGAGCGCGGTATCCCAGGAGAAACTGTAGGGTGCCGCCGTGTCGGTAGCGAAGAGAGCTCCATTGACGTACAGTTCGACCCGCGCCACTCCCGTATTGTCCGTGGCTGAAACGTTGACCGTAATTACGCCGCTCACGGTCGCGCCGTTTGCCGGCGAGGTTATGGAAGTTACGGGCGCTACCGTGTCCGATGTGCGGGGCACGGTATTTCTGGCCGCAGTCAGGCTTTTGTAGGCGTTGATCCTGCCATAGCCAAAATACTGGTCGAAACCAGCCGCACCCAGGTCATCGCCGTTCTGCTTGATGATATCCACCACTTGTGCGGCGGTCAGGCTGGGGTTCACGGACAGGATAAGCGCGGCGAGTCCGGCGGTAATGGGTGAGGAAAAGGATGTGCCGCTGACGGATGCGTACCCCCCTCCGTTGGCTGTCGTCACAATGGACGAGCCTGGAGCGGCAACGGTGACACAGTTTCCGTAGCTTGAAAAGCTGGAACGATCGTCGGCCGAGGTGGTAGAGGTGACGGCGACGGCATGGTTGCAGGCGGCGGGATACTGGAGAGTGCTTGTGGCATAGTTGCCGGCCGAGGCAAATACGATGGTTCCCTTGTTCCATGCGTAGTCAACCGCGTTCTGGAGGGTCGTGGAGCTGCTGGACCCGGCGAAACTGAGGTTGATGACGCGAATCCCCTTGTCGGCGGCATAGATGATGGCCTGGGCTATTGCCGAATAGGTCGCGTACCCGCTGGAATCCGCCACAACCAGCGGAACGATGGGATTGGACCAGGCGACACCGGCGACACCGGCGCTGTTGTTCCCGATTGCCGCCGCCGCTCCTGCGACTTTGGTGCCGTGGCCGTAGACGTCATGGGTATCGGTGTTTCCGGCAACGAAGTTGTAGCCGGCCAGCAGTTTTGCCGCCAGGTCCGGATGGGTCGGGTCTACGCCGCTGTCGGCGATCGCAATGGTGACGGCAGTGGAACCGGTTGAAATATCCCATGCCGTGGGCGCCGAGATCTTCGGCAGGTGCCACTGTGAAGAGTACGAGACATCGTTCGGGATGTATGCCGCCTCAGCCAGGTAGTTCTTTTCAACGAATTGTATGTGGGGATGCTTGGCGAGAAAGGCCCGGATCAGGTTCCGGGCCTTTGCCGGGACCTTTATCCTCTTGACGTTGATGGTGGGCATATCCTCGGCAACGGCGGCGCCGAGTCAGTCAAGAACCTCCTTGAACTTCTCCCGGCCGACTCCCGCACGGGTCTGCACGAGCAATTCACCCTCCACAAAGGGTGCGGAATCGTCGTCCTCGATTCCCTTGGTGACATCGCCGGCATCCGCTTCAGCCTTGCCGGCGCCGATCGCCTCGGCCTGGGTAGCCTCTCCTTCTCCGTTCCCTCCGCATCCCGCGACAACCGCCGAGAACCAGCACACCATCACGACCGCGAGCACCTTCAGCCATCGTCCCGATTTCCTCTCCATACGCCACCTCCTGGTGTTCCTGTTTCCCTGCCTCTGGAAACAGGCCACCGAGGAGAACACGGAGGTGGACCATGTTTCTTCGGCAACCCGGCTATCCCGCCTCAATGCGGGACCCGTGGCTTTGTGTCCCCCGGTTAC
>JAAZOO010000328.1 GCA_012797715.1 Geobacteraceae bacterium
CGGCACAGGTCCAGCAGTTCGGCGGCACGATTCTTTCCCGTATCGCTGATCTTGAAGGTATACGTCACCGCCGCGTAGCCGGTCCCCCCCTTCACCTCGATGAATTTGTCCCGCCGCAGGCTCTCCATGGCCGATTCCACCACGGGAAGGGAGAGCTTGACCCGTTCGGAGAGATCGGCTATCCGGAAGTCGCCCATGAACAGGATATGCTTCATGAGCAGGTCGGCAATCTGGGAGGGTTCAAGGCCGGTATCGGCAATCGTCATGGGAACGGAAGGATTTCTGCGGAAAAAGGTGTTCAGCGTCTCGGCATCCAGATAGCCGAGGGCTATCAGGTTCTCGCCGAGCCGTCCGCCGCTCGTCTTCTGCCGCTCCAGGGCCCTTTCCAGTTCTTTCGCGGATATGATGCCGTTTCTGACGAGCTTTTCCCCCAGTTGACTCATTCTCTCCCCTCTTCCCATCCCATGGATTTTCCGGCGCTCCGACACGGTACGTGGGGAGAACCAGGGCCTCCCCCACAGCCTGGACGCTTCACGGCCCCATATAGGGTTTCAGGCGATGGTGCGCCCTTTTATGGAGGACATTTTTCAGGGCCAGAAAGACATCCGGATCCATCCCTTCGAACTCAAGGGCAATCCCGGAGTTTTCGGCTCGGGTGACAACCCCGCGAAGATAGATATGCGGGCAGAGCGATGCGCTCGGGATCGTCAGATCGACCTCCACCTTTTCCCCGACCGGAACGGTTTCACGGGTCAGCACGAACATGCCGCGGATGCTGAGGTTGAGCGAGGATGCGGCAAAGGCGCGTTCCTTTGATCGGATGAAAACGTTTGACTGTATCGGCAGCCGGGTAAACCTTCTCTGTGTTGTGCTCACGCGTCTCCCTCCCCTGGTGCCGGGTCCCGCCGCGACCCGTTTCCCATACGCAGAGTGTACCACCAGTCACCCCCCATTCAAGCGGGGGAATCCGGAGCCTACTGAAATTCCCTCCAGACAAGCCCCGTCTCCGTGTTGAACCTCGTCATGCTGTCGGAATCCTCCATGGTTCCGGTAAACGATGATTCGTCATCCCAGAATATGCCGTCGGGCATGAGTATCCGGGCAAGCAGCGCCCCATCCCGGAGCGCCCGCCTTCCCAGATTCCTGGTAATCGCCCCGCTGCCCTTTTCATGAATCTTGATCACAAAGGCCGCCGTTACCGGACCGCCGTTCGCCGAACGAACCGTCAGGTCGTAGACCCCCTCCTCCGCAATCTCGATGGCCGCCTCGTGAACATTCAGTTGCGTCCGCGCCCTCTTGAGGGGGACACCCCGCGAATTCCGCGCTTCCCCCCTGGTCAGGGGCCTGTTTCGGCGCGCCCTGCGGAATTCCCGGAACACCGCCTCCACCGTGATGTCCTCTTGGCCGATGATGACGATCTTCAGGTCGCCGGAAAGGGGCGGCGCAAGGATGGCACGCGGCTTCTCCGGATCGGCCTGGGACGGCTTTCCGTGAGCAGGTTCGGTCGGCTTTTCCTTCAGAGCCGGTAGCGGGGCAGCCGCTGCCGGCCGCCTCGACCCGATTACCGGGGAGATTGGGACGGCAGGCGGTGTTCCCTTCGCTTCCATGGCAACAAGGGGTCTAACGGGCTCCGGTTCCGGCTGTGGCCTCAGGTGAAGCGAAGTCCCTGCCGGCAGCGCACCCTTCAGCGCCGCCGGAGCCGTCCTCTCCCTCGGGATTTCCGCCGGTCGGACGGGAGGCGGAGAAGGTTGATGGAGGGACGGGACGGGAGGAGAGGGCCGCTTTTCTTCCTCCGCAATTTTCGGGAGAGGCTCCGCTGCGGTGGCGACGCGCGGCAGGGCCGGAGCAACCG
>JAAZOO010000025.1 GCA_012797715.1 Geobacteraceae bacterium
AGCTACCGGGAGGCGGAGACCCTGGGCGCCGTGCTGACGGCCGCCCTGTGCGGGTTTCTCGTGGAGATTGCGTTCCGTCTTGCTCCCCTGCTGCTCCCGGCAGCCGGATGGGGGCACGGGGGCGGTATCGGCGCGGACCTGGTTCTGTACGGCGTATCGGTCTGGACCTATGTGCCGCTCGTGTTTTTCCTCTTCTTTCCCGCACGATACCTGTTCCTGAAATTCGAGACCCTGAAGCTTCCCTTTGTCGGCCGCAAGCGAATCGATCAGGCGGTGCGGGAGCGGGCGGTGCGCGCCTTCTACGAGAAGGGCCTCTACAAGACGAGGGATGAAACGGGAATCCTTATCTTTCTTTCGCTCCTGGAGCACAAGGTGTGGATACTGGGGGACCGGGGTATTGACACCAGAATTTCCCGCGACACATGGCAATCACTGGCAAAGGATCTCTCCCGCGGAATGCGGGAAAACCGGGCCTGCGATGCCCTCTGCTCGGTAATCTCCGCGTGCGGCGATGAGTTGGCGCGTCATTTCCCGAGAAAGTCCGATGACACCAATGAACTTGCCGACGAGGTTATCCGGTAGGAAATTATCCAAGATTCGGCAGTTGGAGGCATCCTTGGTTCGCTTCGATTGCCCTCTTTCTGCTGCTCGAAGCTCATTTCGCTAAGAGCAGCAAGGAAATAGGGCAGAGTGGCTCTCTACGGATACCTCCAACTGCCGTTTGCAGGAGTATCGTATAGTACTCTGCATCAGGCAGGTGGAGCCGTCCCTCGTTCTCTTCGGACGACCCCATCCGCCGTTGTAAGGCTTATTCACCGGGAGGCTTTCTGGACACTACGGTATTGGCTACTACCTTCGGCATCATTTTCCTGGCTGAACTGGGGGATAAAACCCAGTTGACGGCCATGGCCCTCGCTGCTCGATATCCCTGGAAGAAGGTTTTTGTCGGTATCGCCCTTGCCTTTGCCGTTCTGAACCTGGGCGCGGTACTCCTGGGCAAGGCCCTGTTTGCGCTCTTTCCCCTGTTCTGGACAAAGCTGGCGTCGGCAGCTCTTTTTCTCTATTTCGGCGTGACGACCCTCCTCCATTCCGAACCGGGAAAAGACGCGCGTGGCGTTACCGCATCGGGGGCCGTCAGGACCGCCTTTCTCATGATCCTTCTGGCGGAACTGGGGGACAAGACCCAACTCGTAACCCTCAGTCTGGCTGCCCAGTACGATGCTCCCCTGACCGTTTTCTGCGCGTCCACCCTCGCCCTGTGGCTGGTATCCCTGCTGGGAATCTTCCTGGGAAGGCAGCTTGTCCGCTTCATACCGCTTCCGTATATCCACCGGGCAGCCGGAGTCCTGTTCCTCCTGTTCGGGGGCGTTCTTATGTACAAGACCCTCTGGTAGTCCTCCATTGCTTTTTGTCCGGGGTTTTCCTACAATACCACAAAACCTTCACCCAACCCGCCGAAGAGATACATGTCAGATAAACATGTCGAAAAAGCCTTCCTCTCCTTTGTCGTGCTTTCCCTGGTGCTGCACGGGGTATTTTTCGCCGTGCTTATGCTCCTTGCGGAGCAGAAGCGCGAGGTAAAAGAGGAGCCGTACATGGTCGAACTGTCGGACCTTCCCCAGGTGAAGCAGGCATCCCCCTCCAAAGAGCCGGCGAGAAGGCTTTCGGAACAGAGGCGGCGGGTTGCCAGGGAACGTGCGCCTCGGGGAGAGGGGGAGCGGGACAGGGTCGCTTCTCTGCCGAGGAGCGCGCACCCGCGTCCGGAACCGGTTTCTCCCCTTCGGGAGGAGAAGCGTCAGGAGAAGAGCGTCCGGGAGGAATCCGTGCCCAGGACCGCGCCCGAATCCGTCACGAAACAGGGAGAGGACAAAAAGAAGGGTGAAGAGGGAAGACAGAAGGGAAAAACTCTTCCCGAGC
This sequence comes from Geobacteraceae bacterium, assembly GCA_012797715.1. Classification (GTDB taxonomy): domain Bacteria; phylum Desulfobacterota; class Desulfuromonadia; order Geobacterales; family Geobacteraceae; genus RPRC01. The sequence continues at coordinate 1,918 of JAAZOO010000025.1, forward strand.
TGTCAAAGCTGTTTCCAAGCGCCGGCCGAATGGCTCGGTTGGAGGAGTCCTACCGCAAGAAGTACGACACGGAAGTGGAGGAAGGCGATACCAAGTTCCTGAATACGGACGATATCCAGTTCGGTTCGTTTCTGCGCCGTTTCGAAACCGCGGTCTACGGCGTATGGAGGTATCCCGACGCGGCGGCACGCTCCGGGATTCAGGGGGTCACGCCGGTGAAGATTACCTTCAACCGGAGGGGTGAGATCGAGGATATCCAGCTTCTCCAATCTTCTGGAAGCCAGATTCTGGACTCCGAGGTGTTTCGCGCGCTCCGTGCCATTGGACCATTGGGAGGATTCCCAAAAGCGTATCCCAAGGAGCAGTTCCATCTCATCGCCTTTTTCCAGTACGGGATCATCCAGGGGGCGGTCCGGGGACGCATTCACTAGCCCGTAGGGCAACCGAGCCTTGTTCGAAGGAACTCCTCAAGACCTTTCCCAATCTCTTTCCTTTTCAGGGCCATGTCAACCGTTGCCTTGAGGAATCCGAGCTTGTCCCCGCAGTCATAGCGGGTACCCTCGAACCGGCACCCGAAGATGGGTTCGTGCCGGGAAAGCTTCAATATTGCATCGGTTAGCTGAATCTCGCCCCCCTTGCCCGGCTCTTGCCGTTCCAGAATGGGAAAGATTTCCGGGGTCAGGACGTAGCGTCCGATAATTGCCAGGTCGGAGGGCGCGTCTTCCCTCCTTGGCTTTTCCACAAGATTGTTCACCCTGTA
>JAAZOO010000329.1 GCA_012797715.1 Geobacteraceae bacterium
GGAGACCCCCAGCGCAATCAGGAGTTGGGAGACAAAGAGGAATACGGTATGTTTCGTCAGGGGCGAGTCGCCGATGCGGCTGTACGCGGCAAGGATGAGAAAACTGACCGCCAGACAGATCGCCCCGCCCCAGTTGAGCCGCCGGGTGGTGAAGAACCCCTCTTCAGCATAGGGAACGGACCGGATCGCGGACGCGGGCGAGATGCGGCTGCTGGCACGGGCCGGAAACAAGGTCGCAACCAGGCTGGCGATAATGCCGCAGATGAATCCGCGCACCGGATGGAACCAGGTGACATGAATCCCTTCCACGGAGGTCCGTATGTACGTGTCGGAGATGACCTTGCCGAATGATTCCACCAGCGAATCGGCCAGGAGGAGTCCCAGGCCGACCCCCAGCGCCGACGCGACCACCGAAATCACCAGCGTTTCCCCCAAGAACAGCAGGATAATCTCCTTCCGCGAGCAGCCCAGGGCGCGCAGGATGCCTATCTCCCGGCGTCGGTGCACCACCGAGATGGAGACCGCGTTGTAGATGAGGTACATCCCCACGAATATCGCCAGGTAGCTGATCAGGTTGAACCCGTTCTGGAACTTGGAGATCATGGTCTCCACCTGCCGCGTCCTCCCCGCAGGCGTGTCCACCATGTACCCGCCAGGCAAAGCCGCCGCTATGGACTTCCTCACGCTTTCCAGCTCTTCACCCGGCCGAAGGCTCACGTCGATGCGGTCGATGCGTCCCTTCTTGCCGAACGCCATCTGCGCCGCATAGATGTCCATCACCGCCAGGTTCCCCCCCATGGCCTTGGCCGGTCCCTCCGGGTTGAGGATGCCCCGGATGCGGAAGGTCTTTATCCCCTCCACCGTCTGCACCCGGATCTTCTGGTCGAGCCTGAAACCCTCCCGGTCCGCCATGGTCTTGGTTACCAGGATGGAGTCGGGTTTGGCCAGGAACAGCAGCGGGTCGGGAACGTCCGCGCTCTCCCCGGTCAGGCTGTAGTCCCGCACCTGGGTGTCCACCAGCACGTCCACCCCGAGGATCATGACGGAGCGTTCCTTCCCCTCCACCAGCATGCCGTCCGTTTCGATCACCGGCACCGCGTATTCCACGCCGGAAACGTTCTGAACCTTCTCCAGCAGCCCCTCCGGGAACCCGGACTGGGCCCCCGTGACCTGCAGCTTGGCCTTGCCGGTCACCCGCGTGAAGGAGTCTTCGAAGGAGAACAGGACGCTCCGGTTCACCACCCCGATGGAGACGATGGCCGCAACCCCCAGGCAGATCCCCGCTACGGCCATGAATGTCTGCATCTTGCGCAGCAGCAGGTGTTTCACGCTGATATGACGGATCAGGTTCCACAGGTTCATGCAGGGCTCCCGCCGATGGCGATGTCTTCCGACAGGCTGCCGTCCCTCAGTTTGATGATACGCGTGCCGAAGGAGGCCGCGCCGGAATCATGGGTGACCATGATGATGGTCGGGCCCGAACGGTTCAGCTGCTTCAGCAGGCGCAGGATTTCTTCGCTCCGGTGCGAGTCCAGGTTGCCGGTGGGTTCGTCGGCCAGGAGCACCGCGGGATCGGTGACCAGCGCACGCGCTATGGCCACACGCTGCATTTCTCCACCCGAAAGCTGCTCCGGCCGATGCTCGATGCGCGACCCAAGGCCGACGCTTTCCAGAAGATGGACGGCCTTCTCCCGGATCCGAGAAAAGGGAACGCCGTCCAGAAGCAGCGGCAGGCTAACGTTCTCCACGGCGGTCAGTATCGGAAGTAGATTGAAAAACTGGAAGATGAACCCCACCTTCCTCCGTCGTATCAGGGTGAGGTCGTCGTCGGTAATGCCGTGGAGAGGACTTCCGTCGATGAAAATCTCGCCCCGGCTGGGCTGGTCCAGCCCGCCGATCAGGTTCAAGAGGGTGCTCTTGCCCGAACCGCTCGGTCCCATGATCGAAAGAAATTCGCCCTTCTCAATAGTGAAAGAGACATCGCGAAGCGCGCACACTTCCTGCTCTCCCTGGTGATAGGTTTTGCTCGCATTCAGTATTTCAATCATTCGCTTCCTCGTTGTTGCGTGCCCTCCCCCAATCTGAGGGGGCAGCGCCGCATTGTCTTCTCCTGCTGAAATGGCGGAGAGGTAAGTTACCACAGATTCAGCATTCCAGAAACAGGAAAATAGCGGCCATTGCGGCCGGACAGGCCGGCACACGCCTTTCATGTCACCGAGATGACTTCTTCATAGGTAGTAATCCCCTCCAGCATCTTGCGCACCGCCACACGGCGCAGGGGGACCATGCCGTCCTGCTCCGCGATTTCCTGCAGTTCCACAAGCTCGATGCGGTCAGTGAGGCGCGAGCGCAGGGTGTCGGTGAAATCCATCACCTCGAAGATACCGGTTCGGCCCTTGTATCCGGTGCCGCGGCATGTCGTGCACCCCTCGCCGTAGAAAACGCGATAGGCTTTCTTTTCCATGTCCAGAAACGCCATCTCGTCCTCGGAAAGAAGCCTCTCCCGCTTGCACGCCGGACAGATGCGGCGCACCAGGCGCTGGGCGATGATGCCGATGACGGTTGAAGAGATCAGAAACGACGGCACTCCCAGGTCGAGGAGCCGCGTGATGGAGGAGGGTGCATCGTTGGTGTGGAGGGTGGAAAGGACAAGGTGTCCGGTAAGGGCGGCCTGGACGGCACTCTCGGCAGTATCCCGGTCCCGGATTTCGCCCACCATGATGATGTCCGGGTCCTGGCGAAGGATATTGCGGAGCACGGTGCCGAAGGTTACCCCGATTCCCGCCTGGACACCGACCTGGTTGAACTCTTCCATAACCATCTCGATAGGGTCTTCGATGGTGACGATATTCACCTCCGGCGACGAGAGGGTCCGCAGGGTCGAATAGAGCGTCGTGGTCTTTCCGCTGCCCGTGGGACCGGTCACCAGGATGATGCCGTTGGGTTTGCGGATAAAGGCGTTGAACAACTGGTACTCCCGAGGGTAGAAGCCGATGCGGTCCAGGTCCTGCATCAGGACCTCGGGGTCGAAAATCCTGATCACAACCTTTTCGCCGAAGGCCACCGGCAGGGTGGAGACACGCAGCTCCACCTCCTTGTCCCTGTGGTTGGTCTTTATCCTCCCGTCCTGGGGTCGTCTCTTTTCCGCCAGATCCATGCGGGAGAGCATCTTGATGCGGGAGACAATCGGCAGGTGGAGCGGCTTGGGAATGGTGTGGATGTTGTGCAGCACGCCGTCCAGACGGAAGCGGATCAGGGAGACATCCCGCTTGGGTTCGATATGGATGTCGCTGGCCCTCTGGTCGAAGGCATAGGAGAGGATGAACTCAACGGCGCTGACAATATTCTTGTCCGTGCTCTCAATCTCGTGCTGCCCCTTCATCCTGACGAACTGCTCCAGGTTTCCCAGATCCACCGCCGTCGACTTCTCGTTCTGGGCCGACAGTATGGATGCCCTGAAGCCGAAGAACTCCCGCAGTATCTTCAGGATATCGCTCTTCGAACTCAACACCCGCCGGATCCTGATGCGTTTCAGGCTCAGCATCTCCTCGATCTCCCGGCTGGCAAAGGGGTCGGCCACGGCGATGGTAAGAAGATCCCCGCTCTCCGCGACCGGAACAATGAGGTGCTTCATGGCAAAGGGTCGGGGGATGGGCGAGGTGACCACTTCCAGGTCCAGTTTGAGGGGATCGATTTTCAGGTACGGCATCCCCACCAGCCCGGCTATCACCTCGGTGATGGCGTCCTCGGTCAGGACCTTGCCGGTCCCGCCCGGTATCTCCAGATTGAATGAGGAGATCACCTCCGCCGGTGACGGGGCAACCGGAGCCTGGGCGAACCTGCGCGAGTACCCGGGGTGCTGGGGGCTCTGCAGACGAGCTGCCTGAGCGTCGCACTGGACCAGGATGTCCCGGTACTGATCCGGGGAGAGGAGGCCCTGCTTCAAGAGGGCCTGGGCCACGGTCTTGACGGTAAGCGATTTCTTTTCCGGCATTACGTCTCCTTTCCGGAAGCGGCGCGCCCCGGCGGGCTACAGCCGTCCGGCGACCCTCTTCAGCAGCAGCGAATTCACGACAACGGATACCGACGAAAACGCCATCGCCAGGCCGGCAAACTCGGGACTCAGGGTGATACCGAAGGGATAGTAAAAGACTCCTGCGGCAAGGGGAATGCCGAGCACATTGTAGAAGAGCGCCCAGAACAGATTCTGCTTGATCCGCGAGAGGGTTGCCTTGCCGAGCCTGACCGCGCGGACCACATCCATCAGGTCGCTGCGCACCAGGACCACGTCACCCGTCTCCTTTGCCACATCGGCGCCGCTGCCGACGGCAATTCCCACGTCAGCGGCAGCCAGGGCCGGCGCGTCGTTGATTCCATCCCCTGCCATGCCCACGAGGATACCTTTTCTCTGAAACTCCCGGACCACCTCCTGCTTCCGGTCCGGCAGCACCTCCGCCTCGAAACCGTCAATGCCTGCCTGCCGGGCAATGGCGGCCGCCGCCTCATGGCGGTCGCCGGTGATCATCCGCACTTCGATTCCGAGACGCCGCAACTCGGCCACCGCCTGACGGGAGGTCTCCTTCAGAAGATCGGCGAAGGCCGCCACCCCCCATGCGGCGCCGCCGACCGAGAGATAGATGAGCGACTTGCCTTCCGCGGAAAACCGTCCCGCATCTTCAGCAAGGGTATCGATGGAAATCCCCTCCCGCGCCAGCAGCCGTGCGTTTCCCGCGACAAGGGCCTGCCCCTTCCAGGTGCAGGAGACTCCCATCCCCTCCTCCTCCCGGTAGTCTCCCGCCTCGGCAGCCGCCACTCCCCGCTCCCGTGCAGCCTGAACCGCGGCGACTGCGAGGGGATGGTTGGAGCGGGATTCCGCAGCGGCAAGGTAGTGGAGGAACCTCTCTTCCGAAACGCCGCTCACGGAAACGATGTCCGTCAGGGCGGGCTCGCCCCGGGTAAGGGTACCGGTCTTGTCCAGGAGGAGGAGGCGGATCCTCGAGATATTCTCCAGCACCGAACCGCGCCTGACGAGGATTCCCCGGGACAGACCGACCCCGCTGCCGACCATGACGGCAGTGGGGGTGGCGAGACCCATGGCGCAGGGGCAGGCGATAACGACCACGGAAATGGCCAGCCGGAAGGCAAACAGGAAATCCTGGCGGAGGAGAAAGAACCAGACGGCGAAGGTGAGAACGGCAAGGGCAGTGACGATAGGGACAAAAACGCCCGATACCCGGTCGGCGAAGCGCTGGATCGGAGCCTTGTCCGTCTGGGCCTCCCGCACCATCCTCACTATCCGGGAAAGGAATGCCTCATCGCCCACCGCCGTGGCCCGAACCGTAATGGCCCCGCTGCGGTTCACCGCCGCGCCGACCACGGTGTCGCCGACCCCTATTTCCTTGGGAAGAGATTCACCGGTAACCATCGATTCATCCACCGTGGAACGGCCTTCCAGGACCACGCCGTCAACGGGGATGGTCTCTCCGGGACGAATCCTGACCACATCGCCGATCCTGACCGTGGAAGCGGCGACCTCCCTCTCCCCCTGTTCGTCAACCAGCCGCGCCGTGTCCGCCTGGAGCCGCAGGAGCTTTTTCAGAGCGTCTCCAGCCCGCCCCCGGGCACGTGACTCCAGGTATTTCCCGAGGCGGATGAAGGTTATCAGCATGGCGGAAGTCTCGAAAAAGACCGCACCGTGGCCGCCGAAAGCGCCGAAAAATGCGAATACCGAATAAAAGTACGCGGCAGAGGTGCCGAGAGCAATCAGCACATCCATATTCGCGCCGCGATTCTTCAGGGCGTACCAGGACCCGCGGTAAAATGTCAGCCCCGCGGAAAACTGGACAAGGGTGGCGAGGATGAAACCAACCCAGCCCGCAACCGGATGGTCA
>JAAZOO010000330.1 GCA_012797715.1 Geobacteraceae bacterium
CTATCTGATCCTGGTGACGTATCTTGCCGCCTTCTTCTGGGTCGTTTTCTATCTGGTGTGCCGCGGCGAGGAGAAGGGAATCCCCGTGGTCCTCTCTTTTCCCTTCGTCTGGGTCGGCCTGGAATACGTTCGATCCTTCCTGCTGACAGGATTCCCGTGGGCCAGTCTCGGCTATTCCCAGTACCGGCTGGTGCCTCTTCTCCAGGTCGCCGACATTGCAGGCGTGTACGGGATCAGTTTCCTGATTGCCCTGTCCAATGCTGTCCTGTATCTTGCCCTGAAAGGGTTCTCGAAAAAGGAGAAAGGGGCGGGGTACCCTGTCCGGAGTGCGGCCGTTCTGCTCCTTCTCCTTGCATTCACAGTGGCCTACGGTTTCCATGGAATGCGCCGCCCGTCAGGCGGGACTCCGCTGAAGGTATCTCTCATCCAAGGGAACATCGACCAGGGGATAAAGTGGGATCCGGCATTCCTGCAGGCAACGCTCACCATCTATGAGCGTCTGACCCGACAGGCGGCCGGAGAAGGCGTCGACCTGGTGGTGTGGCCGGAAAGCGCTGCCCCGTTCTTCTTCCAGGAAGGGGGAAGCCCGTCGTCCCGTGTCGCGGCACTTGCCGCTCAGGTGAGGAGTCCCATCATCTTCGGCAGCCCCGCCTACGAGGACGGAGAAGGAAGGCGAAAATTCTACAACAGCGCCTACCTGGTTTCACCGAACGGTGCGGTGCTGGGCAGAAGCGACAAGATGCACCTGGTCCCCTTCGGCGAGTACGTTCCTCTCGCAAAGCTCCTTCCCTTCGTGCACAAGCTGGTGGTGGGAGTGGGAGACTTCTCTCCCGGTCTTGGAATAGCCCCCCTTGATACGGGCAAGGAAAAGTTCGGCGTCCTGGTCTGTTTCGAGGGAATTTTTCCCGAGCTGTCGAGGCAGCACGTCCGTTCGGGCGCCCGCGTGCTGGTGAATATCACCAACGATGCCTGGTACGGCCGCTCTTCGGCGCCGTATCAGCACCTTTCCATGGCGGTTTTCCGGGCGGTCGAGAACCGGGTCCCCCTGATCCGGGCTGCCAACACCGGAATTTCGGCCATCATTGATGAGAACGGTCGCATCACCTGCAGTACCGGCCTGTTTGAAGAAGCGTTTCTGAACGGCGAGGTGCGTCCGGGAAGCGGCGGAACTTTCTATACCCGGTTCGGCGACGTATTCGCCGTCCTCTGCCTCGTTATCACGATACTGGTTGCCGCGGCAGGTTTCCGCACGATCCCGGCTCGACGGGGACATGACAACCAGAAAAAGAAAAGGAGCACGTAAATGTATCGAGAAGAAATAGCCCGAGTCGAAAACTTCGAGGAACGCCTCAGCGCACTTCGGGGGTCTCTTTGAAATAGATCGCAAGAGGGAGGACATTCAGGAGCTGGAAGCCCGCATTGCGCAGCCGGGGTTCTGGGAAGACGGCGATGCGGCCCAGAAGGTGCTTCGGGAGAGGACGAGCCTGGAGAAGACCGTCGATATGTGGGACAGGCTGCGGCGGCAGCTGGACGACATCAGGATACTCATCGAGTTGGGGAGTGAGGCTGAGGATGAGGCAACCCTGGCCGAGGTCAAGGCACTCAACGATCAGGTTGATGAGGGGATTGCCAAGGCGGAGTTCGCCAGAATGCTTTCCGGCCCGCACGACAGAAACTCCTGTTTCTTCACCATCACGGCCGGCGCCGGCGGGACCGAGGCACAGGACTGGGCGGAGATGCTGCAGCGCATGTATCTCCGCTACTGTGAGAAAAGGGGGTGGAAGACGGAGATAACCGATTGCCAGCCCGGGGACGAAACGGGGATCAAGGGCGTAACCTTTACCGTGGTCGGCGAGTACAGCTACGGCTACCTGAAGGCCGAGGCAGGGATACACCGGCTGGTGCGCATATCTCCGTTCGACAACAATGCCCGCCGTCATACGTCGTTCGCATCGGTTTACGTATTCCCCGAAATAGATGACGACATCGAAGTAAAGATCGCTGACTCGGACCTGCGCATCGACACCTACCGATCCAGCGGAGCAGGGGGGCAGCACGTGAATGTCACCGATTCAGCGGTTCGAATTACCCATATCCCCACCGGTATTGTGGCCGCCTGCCAGAGCGAGCGGAGCCAGCACATGAACAAGGCAACCGCCATGAGAGTCCTGCGCGCCAAGCTCTTCGAAAAGGAGCTGGAAGAGCGGGCCGCCAAGGCTTCCGAACTGGGGGGAGAGAAAAAGGAAAGCGGCTGGGGAAGCCAGATCCGTTCCTATGTCCTCCATCCCTACCGCATGGTAAAGGATCTGCGGACCGGAGTGGAAACCGGCAATACCGACGCGGTCCTGGACGGCGACATCGAGGAGTTCATCATCGCCTTTCTCATGGGAGTGCGAAGAAACGTGCAGGAGGATACGCCGTGACTTTTCTCCGAACATGCATTCTCTCCTGTATCCTGGCCCTGGTCGTGGCAGGCGCCGGGGGCGCCGCGCCGGACGCGGCCATCTCCAAGCTGGGGTATTCCATTCAGGTCGGCGCATTTGCTGAGGTGGGGAACGCCGAGCGCCTCACCGCACGGTTGCAGGATCAGGGTATTGAGGCCTTCTACTTCAAGAAGGAAAATGGCCTGTTCGCGGTTCGGTTCGGCGATTTTCCCACCCGCAAGGCTGCACAGAGGACGGCGAAAAAGGTGGCGGAGGAGCAAGGCATCGAGGCATATTTCATAGCGCCGCCGTTGAAGGGCTCCCTTCCCAGGCCTGCGAATTCCGAGAGTCCCCGGCGCCGTCATCCCCTGCCGGCGGAAGCGGTGCGGAATGACATGGGAAACATTGCGGCGCGGACCGCCGAGCGATTTATCGGCATCCCCTATCTCTGGGGCGGGAACACGGTCGTGGAAGGTATGGACTGCAGTGGGTTCGTCCGCGCGGTCTACAATCTCTGCGGTGTCAATATACCCCGCACCTCCGGCGAGCAATTCAAGGCGGGGCGCAGTGTCGCTCGGGACGAGCTGACCGACGGCGATCTGGTTTTCTTTGGGTCGTCCGAGCAGAAGATAAACCATGTGGGAATCTATGTGGGGAACAACAACTTCGTTCACGCCCCCCGGCGCGGGGAGGAGATCAAGATTTCCTCCCTCCAGGGGAACGGCTTCTCCAAAAGGTTCGTGGGCGCCCGAAGATATTTTTAGCGGCGACGGACAGCATGACAATAGAAAGGAATGTATGGCACTGATAAAACCTTTCAGGGCATTGCGCCCTGCTCGAGATCTGGCATATCGCGTGGCGGCGCTTCCCTATGACGTGATGAATGTGCAGGAGGCGCGCTGCATGGCTGAAGGCAACCCGTTCAGCTTCCTCCACATTTCCAGGCCCGAAATCGACCTTGCCCCGGAATTGGACCCCCACCACGAGTCCGTTTACCGCAAGGGCCGGGAGAACCTCGACCGGTTCATTGCGGAAGGACTCCTTGTTCAGGATGACGCGGAGAGGTACTATGTCTATCGCCAGAAAATGGGTGAGGTCGTTCAGACAGGCCTCGTGGCGTGCGCCAGCGTGGATGATTACCAGGAGGGCGTGATCCGGAAGCACGAACATACCCGTGCGGACAAGGAGGAGGACCGCATTCGCCATATTGATTGCCTGGACGCCAATGACGAGCCTGTTTTCTATGTCTACCGGAACCGTCCCCCCATCAATGCCCTGATTGATGAACTGACCGGAGGCGAGCCCATCTACGATTTCACCGGAGACGACGGAATTGCCCACACGGTGTGGGAAGTCGCGGATCGCCAGGTCATCAACCGTCTGAGCCGGGAGTTTGCGGCAATCGATACCCTGTACGTGGCAGACGGTCATCACCGGAGCGCGGCGGCGAGCAGAGTCCGCGAACTGCGGAAGAATGCAAATCCTGGGCATACCGGCCGGGAAGAGTACAATTTTTTCCTCAGCGTCATTTTTCCCGATCACCAGATGAATGTCATGGCGTACAATCGGGCCGTACGGGATATGAACGGGCATACCGTTGCCGAATTCATCAATCTTGTGGGAAAGCGGTTAGATATCACGCCGGTGGCCGAGCCGGTAACCCCCGCTTCCCGCCACCGCTTCGGCATGTACCTGAAGGGGAAATGGTACGCCCTTGCGGCAAAGCCGTCTACCTTCGATGAAAGCGACCCGGTGGGAAGGCTGGATGTATCCATCCTCCAGGACCATCTGCTCAGCCCTATCCTCGCGGTGCGCAACCCCCGCACCGACCAGCGCATCCACTTCATCGGAGGCAGCCGGGGGAATGGGGAACTGGTGCGGCTGGTGGACAGCGGAGAGTTTCAGGTCGCCTTTTCCCTCCATCCCACGTCCCTTGAAGAACTGATGGCGCTGGCCGATGCAGGAAAGATAATGCCGCCAAAATCAACCTGGTTCGAGCCGAAGCTGCGAAGCGGCCTGTTTGTCCACCTCCTTTCCTAAGCATCCCGGTTTTTATCGATTGTTTCCATGTTCCGGGGGAATGACGTGACGCGCGAACGAAAATACTGGCTGTTCAAGTCGGAACCGTCCTGTTTTTCATTGGATGACCTGGAGAAACGTCCGGAACAAACGGAACAGTGGGACGGAGTGCGGAATTTCCAGGCACGCACCTTCCTGCGGGACGAGGTGAAACCGGGAGACGGTGTCCTTTTTTACCACAGCAACATCCCGCGCCCCGCCGTTGTGGGTATCGCCAAGGTCGTGCGGGGCGGATACCCGGACTGGACGGCGTTCGACCCGGAAAGCGAGCATTTCGACCCGCGCAGCACACCGGACTCCCCTGTCTGGTACATGGTCGACGTGCGCTTTGCCGGGCGTTTCCGCCGCGAGGTTTCCCTTGAGGAGATTAAGGGACATCCGGCCCTTTCAGGCATGGAGCTGGTCCGCCAGAGCAGGCTCTCCATACAGCCGGTGTCCAAGAGCGAGTGGGACGTGATCCTTGAACTGGGCGGAGTGGAAGAGCCGATTGAATGATACGCAGTTGCGGGAGGAACCATGAAAATCCTTCTTGGCGCCTTGATCCTTCTCATGTCTTGCCGCCCGGTGTCTGCCGGCGCGGAATCCCTCATCCTCTTTCTCGACGGAGCTCGAATCGAAAAGGAATTCGTCGCCCGGAAAGGCTATCTGGAGGCTCCCCTGCCCGCAAAGGCCCTTCCCGATTCTCTTCGCGTCAGGCCGGTCGGCGATGTTTCGGTTTTGCGGGTCCAGGTTGCTCCCATCCCGCCGGAGCGTCGTCATGACAAGGAGTTTGCAGCCCTGGAGGAGCGGAGGGCATCCCTGCTGGACCGGGTGAAGGTGCTGGAGGAGCGGGAGGCCCTCTTTAAGGCGGCCGTGAAATCCCAGAGCAGCAGGGCGCTGCGCAGGACCAAGAACAATCCTGATCCGCTCGAAACGGCCCGTAAAGGAACCAATTTCGCACTCGCCCAGATGGAGTCGGCTCATGCCGCCCGGAGAAAGGCCGAGAAGGAACTGTCCGGCGTTGAGGCGCGCCTGGCTGCGGTGAGAAAAGAGTCCGACGCAGGGTCGGCCGCCCGAATCTGGCTGTCCCGTGCCGACGGCAGGGTGCGCGTCTCTTGTCTCGTCTCCGGTATTTCGTGGACACCCTGGTACGATTTTCGTCTTACCGGCAGTGGCTCGGCGGAAACCATCATGCGCGCCAAGCTTCCCTCCTCTGTCCGTTCCGCGTCCGTTTCCGTCGTTCCTCTCTCCTTGGCGGATGCCTTTGACGCCGATCCGGTCCTGTATCCGGTTTCCGCCGACCTTGCCTCCATTGCCTCGTTCCGTTTGCCCCTGACGCAGGAGTCCCTCACAAGGGGCCCTGTTCCCTTCCTTTCCTTCACCATTTCAAACTCTTCCGGAAAGACTCTGCCCGAGGGTGAGGCCTGCGGGTACTGGCAGGGAGAATACCTGGGGAGAACCCATTTCAAAGGCTGCCGCGCCGGTGAGTCTCTGGCCATGGTGATCGGCAGGCAGCCGTGACGTTGCCCCGAGGGCTCGGGCTTCTTCGGGTTTTTGCTTGATTAACGGCATGAAATGGGTTAGTTTGCAGGTTTATTACACACGCTAGAACCACGATTCGTACTTGTTCAGAAAGGTTTGTGACTATTGGAAGAGCTCAGCGAACTGTTATTGCAGCGTCGAAGAAAAGTCAATGCATTGTGGGCGTCGGGTATCAATCCGTACCCCAATGATTTCAAGCCCCTTCATACGTCCGGGGACCTGGTTGCCGCATATGGCCACCTGCAAACCATTGTGGAGGACCCGTCCGATGTCCTCGTTATGGCGGGACGCATCATGGCGCGCCGCTCTTTCGGCAAGGCGGCATTCCTGCAACTCCAGGACCGGAAGGGACGGGTTCAGGTATATGTGAGGAAGGATACGCTGGGTGAAGAGGCGTTCGCCAGTTTTGAAACCCTGGATATCGGCGACATCGTCGGGGTTACGGGGCACCCGTTCCGTACGAAGACCGGTGAGCTTTCCCTCCATGCCCACCAGGTGCGTCTCCTCACCAAATCCCTCCTCCCACTTCCGGAAAAATATCACGGCCTCACGGACGTGGAAACCCGCTACCGTCAGCGCTACGTTGATCTGATTGTCAATCCGGAAGTCAAGGACGTCTTCTACAAGCGCGCCCGCATCATCCAGCTCATCCGAGAATTCATGCTCAACCATGATTTCCTTGAGGTGGAGACGCCGATGATGCAGCCCATCCCCGGCGGAGCAACCGCCAGGCCGTTCGTCACCTACCATAATGCCCTGGACAGGGAGCTCTACCTTCGCATCGCCCCGGAACTCTATCTGAAGCGGCTCTTGGTGGGAGGGTTCGACAAGGTCTTCGAGATCAACAGAAACTTCCGGAACGAGGGCATTTCCGTCCGCCATAATCCGGAATTCACCATGATGGAGTTCTACCAAGCGTACGCGACCTTCGATGATCTGATGGATTTTACCGAAGGGCTCTTCTGCCACGTGGTTGAAAACCTCTTCGGAACCTTGGAAGTTTCCTATCAGGGAGACACCATCAGCTTCAGACGGCCGTGGAAGAGGCTCACTGTCAGGGAGGCCATACTGGAGTACGGCGCCATCGACGCAAAATCCCTTGCGGACCGGGATCTGGCCTACAGCTATGCCAAATCTATCGGCCTCGAACTGCCGGAAGATGTGGGCTACGGCAAACTGATTACCGAGATCTTCGAAGAAGTGGCGGAAGCGAAGCTGATACAGCCCACCTTCATCACTTCCTACCCCACGGAGGTGTCCCCCCTTTCCCGGAAAAATGACCAGGATCCTGAAATCGTGGACCGGTTTGAGCTTTTTTGCTCCGGCCGCGAAATCGCCAACGCATTTTCCGAGCTCAACGATCCGGTGGACCAGAAGGAGCGGTTCCTGGCCCAGGTGGCGGCAAAGGACAAAGGAGACGAGGAAGCCCATTTCATGGATGAGGACTATATCCGCGCACTGGAGCACGGCATGCCGCCTGCTGCCGGAGAAGGTATCGGAATCGACAGGCTGGTGATGCTTCTGACCGATTCGCCTTCCATCCGGGACGTCATTCTGTTCCCGCAGCTGAGGAAAGAAACCAAGTAATGTCGTACGAGCTTCTCATCGGGTTGCGGTACCTGAGGGCAAAGCGGAAGTCGACCTTCATTTCCATCATAACCTTCATTTCAACGGCCGGCGTCGCCTTGGGAGTGCTGGCTCTCATCGTTGTCCTGGCCGTCATGACCGGTTTCGAGGAGGATCTGAAGGAAAAGATCCTGGGCACAAATGCCCATGTCGTGGTGTTGAAAAACGGCGGCGAGATCGAGGGCTACGCCGGGGTGATGGACAGGCTGAAGCGGGTGCCGGGCGTCGTTGCCGCAACCCCCTTTGTCTACAGCCAGGTTATGCTTTCCACCGGCTCCAACGTTTCCGGCGTCGTGCTGCGGGGCATCGAGCCGCACTCCGATGCCCGCGTGACCAATCTCAAGAAGTCATTGGTGGAGGGCCGGCTCACGGATCTGGAAGCATCCGAGGCCCCCGGAACGGGGACGGGGCAGCCTCCGGGGGTAATTCTCGGTAAGGAACTGGCGAAGAATCTAACCCTGTCTGTCGGCGATTCCGTGAATATCGTTTCCCCGCTGGGGAATCTGACCCCCTTCGGCATGGCGCCGAAGATGAAGAGATTCCGGGTCGCAGGCATCTTCAACACCGGCATGTTCGAGTACGACTCGACCCTGGCCTACGTGGGGCTCCATGAAGCCCAGGATTTTCTCGGTCTCGGCGACGCGGTAACGGGAATCCAGCTGAAGGTGGCCGACGTCTATCATGCCGACAGGATTGCCCGGGAGATAAACCGGCAATTCGGCTTCGAATATTTTGCCCGGGACTGGATGCGGATGAACAAGAACATCCTTTTCGCACTGAAAACGGAAAAGATGGTAATGTTCATCATACTGACTCTCATCGTTCTTGTGGCGGCTTTCGGGATTGCCTCCACCCTGTTCATGGTGGTGATGGAAAAGACAAAGGACATCGCAATCCTGAAGTCTATGGGCGCAACCAACCGGAGCATCATGAAGATTTTCGTGGTGGAGGGGCTAATCATCGGGGTCGCCGGTACGATTGTCGGGGTACTGGGAGGGCTCCTGGTGGCGCTCAACCTGGAAGCGATTGTGGCGGGTATCCAGAAGGTGACCGGTTTTGAGCTCTTCAGCCGTGATGTCTACTATCTGGACCGTTTCCCTTCGCAGGTCGTTCCCGGCGACGTGATCCTGATATCCCTGACGGCGATTCTCATCTCCTTTGTTGCGACGCTCTATCCGTCATGGCAGGGCTCCCGCCTTCCTCCCGCGGAGGCCCTGCGCTATGAGTAACAGCCTCCTCCAGGTAAGAAACCTCCATAAATCGTTCCAGACGGGGAAATCGCGCGTTGATGTCTTAAACGGCATTGACCTGTCGGTCGGGGAAGGTGACACCATCGCGCTCGTGGGCGCGTCAGGGGCGGGAAAAAGCACCCTCCTGCACGTAATCGGGACACTGGAGCGGCCGACCTCGGGAGAGGTCCTGTTCCGGGGCGAGGATGTCTTCAAGATGGGAAACGGCGCGCTGGCTTCTTTCCGGAATCGTTCCATCGGTTTCGTTTTTCAGTTCCACCACCTTCTTCCCGAGTTTACGGCTCTGGAAAACGTCATGATGCCGGCGCGTATCGGCGGTATGGAGAAGGATACGGCCAGAGAAGCGGCTGCTGCTCTCCTGCGGGACGTGGGTCTGTCTCACCGCTTGACCCACAAACCGGGAGAGCTTTCCGGAGGCGAGCAGCAGAGAGTCGCCATCGCCCGCGCACTGGTGCTCTCTCCGGTCTTGCTGATGGCGGACGAGCCAACCGGAAATCTGGACAGGAAGACCAGTGAAGAAGTTCATGACCTCCTTGCGGGAATTCAGGAGAAGACCGGATTGACGCTTATCATCGTAACGCACAACGAGGCCCTGGCTGCCAGGATGGGCAAGACAATCCGCCTGGTGGACGGCCGGATTCAGGAGAATGGTAATCCGTGAAACTCATGACCCAAACAATAGGAAGGATTCGTTGCGGTTTCCGCTCCCGCTGCGGGAGGGCTCTCGTCTTTGTCCTGGCAGCATCCTTTTTCCCCGGAGTCCTGTCGGCGGATAACTGAAGCATCACGAATATTTCCATTTCCGGCAATGAAACGAGGGAGGCTTCATCCCTGCTTCCCGTTCTGAAAAGCAGGGTCGGTGATCCCTTTTCCCCTGAAAGGGCGAATGAAGATGTCAAGGCGCTGTATAGGGTAGGCATCTTCGAGGATGTGCGGGTTGAATCCAACAAGGTGCCCGGCGGCGTGTCCCTCGTTTTCCGGGTCGTCGAGAAGCCCGTGGTCGAGAGCATCAGGGTTTCGGGCAACAAGGAGATCAGCAGCGACAAGATCCGTGAAGCGATGGACCTCAAGTCAAAGAGTGTCTTCTCCGCGGGTGAGCTGTCCAAGAGCATCAAAAAGGTCAGGAAGCTCTATACCGACGAGGGGTACTATCTCGCCGAGGTTGACGCTACTACCGCGAAGGTCGGGAAGAACGGCATCCGCATATCTCTCGACGTGAAGGAAGGGTCGAAGGTTCTCATCAAGACGATCCGTTTCGAAGGGAACAAGGTCTTCTCAGCCCGCAGGATTCGCAAACAGATGGAGACCAAGGAGAAATGGTTCCTGTCGTGGATAACCGGTGCGGGCACGTACAAGGAAGAAGTTCTGAAAAACGACGTGAACCGCATCGCCGACCTGTACTTCAACAACGGGTATATCAATGTGAAGGTGGGCGACCCTCAGGTCAAGCTGCTGCCCGACAAGAGCGGTCTCGAAGTAACCATCGGAATCACCGAAGGGGACCAGTACCGGACCGGAAATCTGGATTTCAAGGGCGACCTCCTGGAAAGCAGGGAGGCGCTGGCCCGCAAGGTGAAACTGGAAACGGGCGAGGTGTTCAGCCGCGAGGTTCTGCGCGGAGACGTCGTTACCCTGACCGACATCTATGCGGACAAGGGATATGCCTTTACCAACGTAACGCCCCTGTCCAAGATAGACCCGGACAAGAAGACCATCGACATCACCTTCGAGTTTGAAAAGGGAGATAAGATTTATATCGATCGGATCACTATCAGCGGCAATACCAAGACCCGCGACAAGGTCGTCCGCCGGGAGTTCCGGCTTGCCGAAGGTGACCTGTACAGCAGTACCGCGCTCAAGAGAACCAAGCAGAACATTGAGAATCTCGGGTACTTTGAGAGCGCAAATATTGCAACGGCAAAGGGAAGCGCGCCCAACAAGCTGAACCTGAACACCGAGGTCAAGGAAAAGTCGACGGGGCAGTTCAGTATCGGCGCCGGCTACAGCTCATCCGACGGAAGCATCGGGCAGGGGTCCATCCAGCAGAACAACTTTCTCGGCCTCGGACTGAAAGGAACCCTTGCGGCTTCTCTGGGAGGGAAGACGCAGCTCTATAATATCGGCCTCTCCGATCCGTACTTCCTCGATACGAACTGGACGCTCGGTTTCGATGTCTACCGCTCGGAACGGGAATATACGGACTATACCCGGAGGGTTACCGGCGGTGACATCAAGGCCGGGTACAAGATTTCCGACCAGCTTTCCACCTTCTGGATGTACAAGTACGAGGTGAAGAGCCTGTTCGACCTTTCGGATGCGTACAGCAAGAATCCCACGCTGCTGGGTGAAACAAGCGGGACGGTCGGCTCCCTGTACGGGAGTCTCAGTCTGGACACCACCGACTACCGCCTTGATCCCAGCAAGGGTTTCACTGCTTCACTCTCCGCGGAATATGCGGGTCTCGGCGGCAATCAGCGCTTTACCCGTTTCATCGGGCAGTCGGGGGTCTACCTTCCCCTCCTGTGGAAAACGGTCCTCTCCGTTCGCGGCGAAGTGGGATACCTTATGAGGAACGGGAAGGATATCCCCATCGACGAAAAGTTCTACCTGGGAGGCATCAATACCATACGCGGATACTCGTCCAGAACCGTGAGCCCCATCGAGAACGGCGTCTATGTGGGCGGCGTGAAGGAGGCCATCCTGAATGTGGACTACGTATTTCCCCTTGTCAGGGACTTCGGTCTGAAGGGGGTTGCCTTCTTTGATGCGGGCAATTCCTATGCCTCGGGTGAGCAGTATTTCTCCAAGATGCTCATGAGCTACGGACTGGGGATACGCTGGTACTCCCCCATGGGACCCCTTCGCCTGGAATACGGCTTTCCGGTGAATCCGCGGGAGGGAATCGACAGCAAGGGCGGCCGTTTTGAATTTTCCATCGGCGGCTTCTTCTGATTCTCTACGGTAGGGGCGGCGTTTCGCGGACTTTTGAAAGAATCGTATTCCCCGAGCAGTCGTCTTCCGCGGAGGGAATCGACATTATTCATGAAAAAGGAGAGGTAAAATGAAAGGAATTATTACGGTAGTCGCGATTTCTCTGGCAATTGCCCTGCCGACGGGCTGTTTCGCTGCTGACGGCGCAAAGTTGGGGTTCGTGGATATTCAGAAGGTCCTGAATCTTTCCAATGCCGGGAAGGATGCAAAGAGCCAGTTGACGGTAAAGGTCAAGAAATACCAGGATGAGATCAACCGTAAGCAGGAAGAGATGAAGAAGATGAAGGATGTGCTGGAAAAGCAGGGCCAGCTCCTGTCCGAGTCGGCAAAGAGCTCCAAGGAAAAGGAGTACCAGCAGCTTCTCAAGGATCTCCAGAGGCTGCAGAAGGATGCCCAGGACGACTTGCAGGCCAAGGATGAGGAGCTGACGAGAAAGATTCTCTCCGATATCGAGAAAGTGGTGCAGGAGTACGGCCGCAAGAATAGTTTCACCTTCATTTTCATCAGGAACGACAGCATGATCTTTGCCGACGACAAGATCGATCTGACGGATCAGATACTCGCGCTGGTTAATGCCATCAAGAACTAGGGGAGGGGCGTCGTGGAAAAGAGCCTGAAAGAACTCGCCGCCCTTCTGGGGGGCAAGGTCGTCGGAGATGAAAACGCCGTGGTTTCAAGCCTCGGAACCCTGGACGAGGCTACGGAAGGGCAGATTACCTTCCTTGCCAATCCGAAATATGCGGGAAAGGTCGCCACGACGCGGGCGACGGCGGTCATCGTTTCCCCCGGGGCCGAGAGGTACGGCCGGAACGTAATCGAGGTGAAGAATCCCTATCTTGCCTTTGCCAAGCTCCTGACACTGTTTCATGTCAAACCCGTCGTTCCCAAGGGGGTCATGGACGGTGCCCATATCGGAAAGAACGTGACGCTGGGCGAAGGGATTACGGTCTACCCCGGCGCCTGTGTGGGCGACGGGGTAAAACTGGGCAGCGGCTCGGTTCTTCATCCGGGAGTCGTCCTGTACGAAGGCGTTGAAGTGGGAGAGAATACCATTCTCCACGCCAACGTTACCGTGCGGGAAGGATGCCGCATCGGAAGCCGCGTCATTATCCACAGCGGGGCGGTCATCGGGAGCGACGGCTTCGGCTATGCGCCGGACGGGAAGGGGTACCAGAAGATTCCCCAGATCGGGATCGTTGTCATCGAGGACGATGTGGAGATAGGCGCCTGCACCACCATCGACCGTGCGGCCCTTGGCCTGACCCTTATCCGCAAAGGGACAAAGATTGACAACCTGGTGCAGATAGCCCACAACTGCGTGATTGGAGAAAACTGCATCATCGTCTCCCAGACCGGTATCTCCGGAAGCACCAAGCTGGGTGAGCATGTCACCATCGGCGGGCAGGTGGGGATCGTCGGTCACCTGGAGATCGGGGACAATGTCATGGTCGGCGCCAAATCAGGGGTGCACAACAGCATTCCGTCCGGCCAGATTCTCAGCGGGTACCCTGCCTTTCCCCACAAGGAGTGGCTCAGGGCAGCCTCCTCCTTTCCCAAGCTACCGGAACTCCGCAAGACCGTGAATGCTCTTGAGAAGAAGGTCCAGGACCTGGAAGAGAAACTGGAATCGATGAAAAAAGTCTGTGAAGGAGCTTCGGATGCTTGACATACAAGAGATAATGAAGATACTACCCCACCGGTATCCGTTTCTTCTGGTGGACAGGATACAGGAAATGGATCCCGGAAAGCGCATCGTGGGTATCAAGAATGTCACCATAAACGAGCCGTTTTTCCAAGGGCATTTCCCAGGCCACCCGGTCATGCCGGGTGTCCTGATTATTGAGGCCATGGCCCAGGTGGGGGGGATTCTGGCGTACCTTGCTTCCGATGATGAAATACGGAAAAAGGTCTGCTATTTTCTCTCCGTTGACGCAGCCCGCTTCAGAAAGCCCGTGGTTCCCGGCGATGTGCTTCGCATCGAAATGGAAACGACCCTGAACCGCCGCGGTATCTGGGGCTTCTCCGGAAAGGCCTATGTGGGGGAAAAGCTTGTTGCCGATGCCGAACTGAAGGCCACATTCGCCGACAGCTGAACCGCCCTGGAGACGTGAATGATACACCCAACCGCTATTGTTCATCCGGGCGCCGTTCTGGACACGGATGTGGAGATCGGCCCCTATGCCGTGATCGGTGAACACGTGAAAATAGGCCGGGGCACCCGAATAGGCCCCAGCGCCGTTGTCGACGGATGGACCGAGATCGGGGAAAACAACCGCATATTCCACCTTTCTTCCGTGGGCGCGGTTCCCCAGGATCTCAAGTACCGGGGCGAACAGACCCGTCTCAGGATTGGAAACGGCAACATCATCCGCGAGTTTGCGACCATTCATCTGGGAACCGTGACAGGCGACGGTGAGACCACCATCGGCGACAACAATCTTTTCATGGCATACTGCCACGTGGCACACGATTGCCATATTGGAAATAACGTCATCATGGCCAATGGCTCGACCCTGGCCGGCCACGTGACGGTTGAGGATTTTGCCATTCTCGGCGGGCTCTCCGCCGTTCACCAGTTCACAAGGGTAGGGGAGAGCGCCATGCTTTCCGGGGGAACGATGGTCGGCCAGGATGTGCTTCCCTTCACCGTGGCGAGCGGCAACCGTGCCAAGTCGTACGGGCTCAATAGTGTCGGATTGAAGCGGCGGCGCTTCTCCTCCGAGCTGATCGCGCGCATCAAAGCGGCGTACCGGCTGATACTTCGCTCCGGTTTGCGTCTCGATGAGGCGCTCCAACGGGTGAGAAACGAGGTGCCGATGTCACCCGAGATTGAACACCTGATTGCTTTTGCAGAAAGATCGGAGCGGGGGATATGTCGTTGACCGGTAAAAAAATTAGGACCGCCGTCGTCGGTGTCGGATACCTGGGAGGCTTTCACGCGGAAAAGTACGCCGCGCTGCCCGCATCCGAGCTGGTGGCGGTCGTGGACGTGGATGCGGCGCGTGCGGAATCGGTTGCCGCGAGGCTGGGGGCGCGCACGTTTACCAGGTACTGCGATATCATCGGGATGGTCGATGCGGTCAGTGTCGCCGTGCCCACGCAGTCCCATTACGAGGTTGCCAGGGACTTTCTCCTGAACGGAGTGGGGGTGCTTCTGGAGAAACCCATGACGACCACTCTGGAAGAGGCCGACGATCTTATCCGGATTGCGCGGGATTCGGGCGCCGTTCTCCAGATCGGTCACCTGGAGAGGTTTAATCCCGTCGTCGTTGCCCTTGACGATATCCTGACCGATCCCCGGTTCATCGAATCCATTCGCATCGCCCCTTTCAAGCCGCGGGGCACCGATGTGAACGTGGTGCTCGATCTCATGATTCATGACATCGACATCATCCAGCACATCATCCGTTCGCCCATCAAGCGGATAGACTCCATCGGCGCTCCGGTCTTCACCGATGAGGAGGACATTGCCAACGCCCGCATCCTGTTCGAGAACGGGTGCGTGGCCAACGTGACCGCGAGCCGCATCAGCCTGAAGAGCGAAAGACGGATGCGCATTTTCCAGCCGGACGCCTACATTACCATGGACTTCCAGAACAAGAAGGTGGCTGTCTTCCGCAAGGGTACCGGCGAGATATTCCCGGGCGTTCCCAATATCACCATTGATCAGAAGGAGCTGGAGCAGGGCGATGTGCTGAAAGCGGAGATAGAGTCATTTCTCGAGGCGGTTGCCGGGCGGGGGCAGCCGGTGGTAACGGGAGAGGATGGAAGACGCGCGTTGGAAACCGCCCTTTTGATAAACAAAAAGCTGTAGAACGGGAGTCCCCGGCCGTGAAGCCGGCTTCGCCCACCCCCCGGCCTCTCGTCACGGCAGGGGGGTGATTCTTTTTCCGACGTTTACAAAAACCACATACGTACTTTCCGGGTGTTCTTATGATTCCAATGGTTGATCTCAACATTCAGTACCGGCAGTTGCAGGATGAAATCGAAGGCGGCATGCGCTCCGTTCTGGAGAAATGTCAGTTTATCCTCGGTCCCAATGTGGCTGCTTTCGAAGAGGAGGCGGCCGCCTTTCTGGGCGCCGGCCATTCTGTTGCGGTGGCGTCCGGCACGGATGCGCTCCACCTGGCGCTGGCCGCGGCCGGGATAGGCCCGGGCGACGAGGTGATAACCACCCCCTTCACCTTTATCGCTACTGCCGAGGCTATCCGCTACCTGGGGGCGGTGCCGGTATTCGTGGATATCGATCCCCGCACCTTCAATATCGATCCGGAGAAGATCTCCGCAGCGGTGACGCCTGCTACGCGAGCCGTGCTTCCGGTGCACCTGTTCGGCCAGCCTGCCGACATGGACCCGATCGTGTCCCTGTGCGAACGCCACGGGCTTCTCCTTCTGGAGGATTGCGCCCAGTCGTTTGGCGCCGCCTACGGTGGGAAAATGACGGGGACCATCGGCAGCTTCGGCTGTTTCAGTTTCTTCCCCAGCAAGAATCTCGGTTGCTACGGTGACGGCGGCATGATAACGACCGTCTCTTCCGAACATGCGGATAGCGTGCGCATGCTGCGGAATCACGGCAGCCGGCAGCGCTACCACCATGATGTCATAGGGTACAACAGTCGCCTTGACGAACTGCAGGCGGTTGTGCTGCGGGCCAAACTGAAGCGCATCGAACAGTATAACCAAGGACGCCGCAGGGTGGCGGACCTCTACAACGAGATGCTCGCAGGCACGGACCTCGTTCTCCCCTTCCAGGACGGCAAGGGGACCCATGTCTTCCATCAGTACACCGTCCTTACCACGCGGCGCGACGGGATCATGGATGCCTTGAAGGCCGCGGATA
This sequence comes from Geobacteraceae bacterium, assembly GCA_012797715.1. Classification (GTDB taxonomy): domain Bacteria; phylum Desulfobacterota; class Desulfuromonadia; order Geobacterales; family Geobacteraceae; genus RPRC01. The sequence continues at coordinate 16,731 of JAAZOO010000330.1, forward strand.
TCGCCTCGGCCGTCTATTATCCCATCCCTCTGCACCGCCAGAAAGTATTTGCTGCCCAGTATCGGTCGGTATCCCTTCCCGTTGCGGAGGCGACCGCCTCACAGTGCCTTTCGCTCCCCATGTTCCCGGAAATGACGGAAGAACAGGTGCGCACCGTGACCGACGTCATCAAGGGCGTGCTTTCATAGTATTTCCATTCATTCCGGTCCGGCAGGTGAACGCGTGCTTTCGGGCCGATTGCGGCTGCCGAATCCGGGTGTATCGTCTGGTTCCGTGGAGAGGTCCGTCCGGGCCTCGACAAGGAGTATGGAGTGAATAAACGCGTCATGATCGTGGCCGGCGAGGCCTCCGGAGACCTGCACGCGTCCTCCCTGGTCAGGGCGGCGCACGCACTGGAGCCCAGCCTTGCCTTTTTCGGCATGGGTGGACCGCGCATGCGTCGCGCCGGAGTGGAAACTCTCGTGGATGCGCGGGAAATGGCGGTGGTGGGGCTTGTGGAGGTGCTTGCCCATTTTCCGGCAATCGTCCGCGCGTTCCGGACGCTGAAGGAGTGCCTGCTCTCCAATCCCCCCGACCTTCTGGTCCTCATCGACTACCCCGATTTCAATCTGCGCCTTGCCGCTGTCGCCCGGAAGGCCGGTGTCAAGGTGCTCTACTATATCAGTCCCCAGGTATGGGCCTGGCGTGTCGGTAGGGTGAAGAAGATTGCGCGGCTCGTGGATCGCATGGCGGTTGTCTTTCCCTTCGAGGTTCCCTTTTACGAAAAGGAAGGGGTGCCGGTCTCCTTTGTCGGACATCCCCTGGTGGATACGGTCCACCCCGACATGGCACCCGACGAGGCGCGCCGTTCCTTTGGCATCGACCGAAACCGTCGCACCGTCGGCCTTTTCCCCGGCAGCCGAACCCAGGAGATCCGTGTTCATCTCCCCGTTATCATGGAATCGGCGCGGGCCCTGAGGGAACGGTTTCCCGACCTCCAGTTCATTCTTCCCCTTGCGAGCAGTCTCTCCCGGTGCGACATCGATCCCTTTCTGAGGGGGAGCGGATTGGGCGTGATTGTTGTCGAAGAGAAAAGCTACGATGTAATCCAGGTATGCGACGCCATCATTACGGTTTCCGGCACGGTAACCCTTGAAATCGCGCTGATGGGCGTTCCCATGGTGATTATCTACAAAGTCTCGCCGTTGACCTACTGCATCGGCAAGCGGCTGATCCGGGTCGACCACATCGGTCTCTGCAACATCGTCGCGAACGCGAGGGTGGTGAAAGAGCTGATTCAGCATGAAGCGAACCCGGACCTGATTGCGGCGGAGATCGGACAAATCCTCGATGATCCGGCGTATGCCGCACACATGAGGGATGATTTGAAGCGTGTCGCGCAACGGCTCGGCGGCGGAGACTGTTCCTCCCGGGTTGCGGCCATCGTCATGGAAATGGTAGCGTAAACAGGGAATAGATATGC
>JAAZOO010000331.1 GCA_012797715.1 Geobacteraceae bacterium
CCTGCTGGAGAGAAGCCGTTGCGCGAGGACGAGCGGTCGCGGAAGCTTTTCAGGATTCGTCGGCAAGTCACCAGCATCCCCTCATGCCCCCATGTTCAGCAGAAAACGCCATGCCGGCGTCACATCAATCCTTCCTGATTCAACCTGAATCTGCTCTTCCTCGCCACGGGTCACGATGCTGCCGTGGGTCAGCTCCAATTCCGCCATTGCTTCCGCCAGTGCGGTGATTTCCCTTTTGCGGGTCCGCGGGTCGGCCATCGATTCGCAAACCTGAACGAGCATGCGGGACCGGTCCTGTAGACGGGCGATGAAGTCAACCTCTCGACCCGCCCTGGTCTTGTAGTAGTAAATATCAGGCGTAACCCGGCGCAGCGCGGTGAACACCAGGTTCTCCAACAGATGGCCCGAGTTGACCAGAACGCCGGAACTGACTGACGTCACCAGTGCATGGTCGACGCAATAGATCTTCTTCGGGTTGGTGTTGGCCCGGGCCAGGGCGGCGTCGAAGATGCGCACCGTGAACAGAACGTAGGCGTCCTCGAACCATGCGAGATAATCGGAGACGGCTGATTTCGGCGCCTTGTGTCCCAGGGATTTCAGGTAGCCGGTCAGGTTGTTGACGGAATACAGGGAGCCGGTGTTGTCCATCAGCCAATGGGCCAGGTCCGTGAGCGCTTTGGGGTGAGAGATGTCGTGGCGTTCGACGAGGTCGCGGAACAGCATGGCGTTGAAGTATTCCTGGTGGGTTTTGATCCGCAGCATCCGGTCAAGCCCGGCAACTTCGGGAAAGCCGCCGCTTTCCCAATACTCCTCAAATGCCTTCTGGACGGTCAGGCGTTTCTTGGTGGAGAGTGCGCCCTCGCTCTCGATTCCCTTGTAGTCAAGAAACTCCGGGAACGAGAAAGGGAACATCTCCCAGGAGAGCGCCCGTCCGCGCATCTGGGTGGCGATCTCTCTGGAGAGCATCTGTGCCGATGAGCCGGTGATGTATACTTCGCACTTTTCCGTGCGCATCAGGCGGTCAACGAATGGCTCCCAACCGGGTACAACCTGGATCTCGTCGAAAAAGCAGTAGATTTTTTCGGCGTTCTTTTTTTCAGGGTAGAGCGAGAAGTAGGCCTCGAGAATGACACCCAGGCTGTCATGTTGCAGGCTGTGCAGACGGTCATCGAAAAAGTTGAGATACAGGATGTTGTGGCGGGAGACGCCGGAGTCCTGAAGTCTCTGCATGAGCTGGAACATGAAGGTCGATTTGCCGCAGCGGCGCACGCCGATGCAGACGGTGGCTTTTCCCGGAACCGGAGAGACATTGACCCGCCTGGGTACGCCCGCGGGAAGTTTGATCTCCTGAAAATCGAGGATCATCTCCTTGAGTATGTCGATCATGGTGAGACCTCCGGCGATAGATATTTCCGGATAATGCTGAAACTGGAAATAATTATTACCAGATGCGGTGATAACTGGCAATGAATAAAATGATGGATGTTCAGAATTGACGAGAAACAAAGGGTGAATCAAAGGTTACATTGCTTGATAATCGGCTATTGCATTGACAGGGGGATCGAAAAACGGGACATCTTCCTCGATGACACCGACCGTGGCTCACTCGTTCAGCGGCTCGGGCTGCTTCTCCGGCAGACCGGGACGCAGTGTCTGGCGTGGTGGA
>JAAZOO010000332.1 GCA_012797715.1 Geobacteraceae bacterium
CTTGTTTCGGAGGCTTCGGTTGTTTACCCCGTGGCTTCTTGCCGGTTTGGCGCTCTTTCTCAGCCCGCCTGGCGAGTTTTTCTTCATGCTCTTTTTGCTCACGGGCATGACGTTCGGCAGCCCGACGCTCGATCTCGGCCTTGGCCGCGGCAATCGCGGACAGGCGCTTCTCGCGATGCTCAAGTTCTTCGGGAATGCTCATCCCGTCAGGGACATCGCTACGATCGGCTGCTTCCGCTTTCTTGAGCAGTTCGGCAACTTCGGCCTTCAGTTGTGCCTCAAGCTTGCCGGCATGTTCGTAACTCAGCGCCTTGTGTTTGGATGCGTTTGCCTTGATCTTGCTCCCGTCCAGGCTGACACTTCCCAGTTTCAACAGTTTCATCTGCTGGGCTATCAGCAGAATCTGGATGAAGATGTCTTTGAGCTGGTGTGAAAACCTACGCCGAAACGTGGCAATGGTGTCATGGTCAGGGTGCGTATTTGCCGCCACATAGCGGAAAGCGACCGAGTCATAGGTGCTGCGTTCAAGCTTCCGGCTGGAAAACACTCCCGTGGCATAGCCGTAAAACAGGAGTGCCACCAGCATCTCCGGGTTGTATGGCTGCGAACCGCGACCGGCATAGGACTCTTTCAAAGTACGAAGGTCGAGCCGCTCTACTACCTCGACTACAAAACGGGCCAAGTGACCTTCGGGCAGCCAGTCCTGCAATGATGGCGGAAACAGGTACTGGGTTTCCCGGTCGCATTCGACAAATTTTACTGACATCTCGCTCAACTCCTTATCCTGCATGCTTTTAGGGCTGAGTGAATATATCACATTATGTCGGGAAAGTCCGACAGACTCCTAGAGAACGCAGAGAACGCGGAGAGAAAATGCTATAGAATAAGGAATACGTTTTTAATGCCTTTCTCTGTGACCTCTGCGGTCTCCAGCGAAGCGGGCGAGAGCATACATGTTTAAAGGGGTTAAATCCGACTTTGACCATATGTGTCTGTTGTAAAATTCAGGATTCGGAGAAGATATGATCATGACCAAAGAGGAAATACTCGCCTTTCTCCGCGAACACAAACCGGAAATGGAAGAGCGTTTCGGAGTGATCAGAATCGGCCTTTTCGGCAGCTATGTCCGGGGTGAGGCTCGGGAGGATTCCGATATTGACTTTTCTATCGAGTTGACCAGCAATTCCGCTGATACCTATTTTGGGTTGCTTCATTATCTTGAGGATTCTTTCCAAAAGCGCATCGATCTTGGTCTCGAGTCCAGTTTCAAGCCTTTGATAAAACCGTATATCATGAAAGAAATTATCTATGTCTGATCGTACTGACCTGCAATTTCTTCAAGATATCCTCGAATCGGCATGTGCGGCCATGGAATTTGTTGCCGGATATGATTTGGCGCGATTTTCCGGTGACAGGAAGACAAGATCCGCAACAATCAGAGAGTTGGAGATAATAGGAGAGGCTGCGAATCGTATTTCCGCCGCTAAGAAAGATAGGTATCCGGACGTACCGTGGAGATTGATGAAAGATTTTAGGAACGTTCTGTCCCATGAATACTTTGGAGTAAGTGATGAAATACTCTGGGACATCGTCCAGAGAAAAATCCCCGAGCTTCTATCTCAGATTAAGGAGATCATTCGGATAGAATTGTCCGCCGATGGAAGTGTTTTGTAATGTCCACCGTAATAACCGTCGAAAACCTCGGCAAGAAATACCTTCTGAGCCATCAGACTCAACGGCAGCCGTATGTGGCCTTGCGCGATGTGATCGCCGAACGCACAGTCGCTTTCGGCCGCCGCCTGCTGCACCCTTTTCGGTCAACGGTCAACGGTCCACGGTCCTCGTCCGAGGAGTTCTGGGCGCTCAAGGACGTTTCATTCGAGATCAAGCAGGGAGACCGGGTCGGAATCATTGGCCGCAACGGAGCCGGCAAGTCGACGCTGCTGAAGATACTCAGCCGCATCGTCGAGCCAACTACAGGGCGCGTGAAGATCAAAGGGAGGGTGGCGAGTCTGCTGGAGGTGGGAACAGGATTCCATCCTGAGCTAACCGGGAGAGAAAATATATTTCTCAATGGTGCGATCCTCGGGATGACGCGGGCTGAGATCAAGAAGAAATTTGACGAGATTGTTGATTTTGCGGAGATTGAGAAATTCCTTGATACGCCGGTGAAGCGCTACTCTTCTGGTATGTATGTTCGGCTTGCATTTGCCGTGGCGGCTCATCTTGAACCGGAGATCCTGCTTGTGGATGAGGTGCTGGCGGTTGGGGATGCGCAGTTTCAGAAAAAGTGTTTGGGGAAGATGGAGGAGGTTTCCAGAGAGGAGGGGCGGACGGTGTTGTTTGTTAGTCACAACATGGCGGCAATCTCTCTACTTTGTAAAAAAACCATATTTATTATTACTGGTAAAATTATTGGCTATGGTAATACGGCTGATGTAATAAAAAAATATAGTAATGGAATTGACGAGTCAATTATTGAATGGGTACGCCCTCCGTATAC
>JAAZOO010000333.1 GCA_012797715.1 Geobacteraceae bacterium
ACACCAATGGTTCGTTGAACCCTATTCTGCGTCCAGCACTTTCCTGACCAGCTGCAGCATCTGCGCCATGGTGTAAGGTTTGGCCAGGAACTCGCGGACGCCTCCGGCCAGGATGGACTCCTTCACCGCGGCCTCGATGAACCCCGAGATCATGATGATGCGGACGCCGGGGTCGCTGTCGAGGAGGTAGTGTCAAGTATTTTTCGCACTTTTGATTTGAGGTAGTCCTTAAACCAAAACGAGAATGTGGGAAAGTGGAAAAGGCGAAGCCTTTTCCAAGGGATGTGGGAGCCCCGAAGGGGCTTCCATCATCACGTCTTTTCCACATTCCAGCGCGCGCCATTTTCTTCATGCTGTCGTTGACACCTCCTCTTCCATGACGTCGTTGAACCGCTCCATGCTCATGTACCTGCGTGTTCCCCAGCGCGTGCCTTCCACGTACCGCAATCGCGCTGCCACCAGCATCAATGCCGACTCGCCGTCGGGAAAGCTCCCCACCACTCGCGTCCGCCGGCGGATCTCCCGCATGATCCGTTCCAATGGGTTGTTCGTCCGCAAGTGCCGCCAATGCGCCTGGGGGAAGTTGTAATAGCTCAGTGTCTCCTGCGCCCCTTCCCGTACCATCGTGGCTGCCTTTGCCAGCTTCATCTGCTCCAACTTGGCTGCCACGGCCTGGATCTTCTCCTCGGCCGCCGGCCGGTCCTCCTGGGCATGGATCGCCTTCAGCATGGCCGCTACTGCCTTGATCTTGCCCCTGGGGACCACGGTGAACACGTTGCGGTAGAAGTGCACCACGCAACGCTGCCAGCGAGCCTCCGGATAAACCTCTCCCAGCGCCTCTACCAGGCCAAGGCACTTGTCTGAAACGGCCAACTTGACCTCCCGCAACCCCCGGCTCTTCAAGTGCCGCATGAACGACAGCCAGCTCTCCTTGTCTTCCTTGGCGCCCTCCACTACTCCCAAAACCTCCCGAAAACCGCCGTCTCCCACCCCGATGCATACCAGAATCGACAAGTTGCGCACTTCCCCGCACCAGCTCCGCTTCAGCCAGATGCCGTCCAGGTAGATATAGCGATGACGGCCCTCGATGGGCTGGTTGCGCCACTCGTTGATCCGCTCGTAGGTCTTCTTGTTCAGGTTGCTGACCGTACCGGGACTGACTCGAGTGCCCCACAATGCTTCGGTGATATCCTCTACACGCCGCACGCTGACCCCGGCTAGATACATCTCAATCAGCGCCTCTTCCACAGAGGCCTCGCGCCGGCGGTAACGCTCGATGATGGCCGTCTCAAACGGCAGATGCCGCAGCTTGGGCACCTTCAGCTCGACTTCGCCCGCCTTTACGTGCAGTTTGCGCTTGTAATGGCCTGCCCGCGTGTCTTGCCGCTGGTCGCTGTGCTCATAGCGCCTAGCCTGGCACAACCGGTCCGCTTCTGCATCCAGCATGCCGTTGAGCATCTCCTCGACCGTCTGCTTTACCAGTCGATCCACATGGGCATGCACCTCGCCCTCGTTGATCTGGATGATCTGGGGCTTGCTCACTTCCATTTTGCCTTGTTCCCTGCTATCCTCGTTCATAGGTGGTCCTCCTTGTTTTAGGTTTTAGCTGAACCGGAAGTATAACAACTTCCAAAAACTTGGAGGACTACCTCTCTTCTAAAATGTGCGAAAAATATTTTACGTTATCAGGAAGTATACTGGAGCGACAGTTATTGCAGCTGTAGGCCATTTCAAGGACATTCCAAAAGCATCTTTTGGAATTAATCTGAAGACATATTATCCGACATTCAGGATATTGCCTGGAAGATCAGCTGTGATGGAAAGGCTTAAAAAGAGCAAAGGGAAAATAGTTATTATAGCGACAGATCCCGATAGGGAAGGTTATGCGATAGGGGATCATGTTTACACCGAAATAAAGTCTTATGCAAAATCGGTATATCGGGCAGAAGTCCGGGAAATAACAGAAAAAGGGATCAAGGAAGCGATAGCTAGCGCGGTCTCATTTGAAAAGACAAACCAGGGGCAATACAAGGCATTTCTGGGGCGAAGGGTAGGGGACCGGCTTATTGGGTATATGTTGTCTCCAGCAATATCGAACAAGATGAAGCAAGTCTATTCGGTTGGCAGAGTGCAATCCCCGGGATTAAGGATGGTGGTCGATCGTGAAAAAGAAATAAAAGGTTTCAAGAAAAAACCTTACTATCAGATTAAGCTGACGGCAGATAAAAACGGCGAATTATTTAACGCCTATCATGAAAAAGGAAACATTAAAAGCAAGGAAGCGGCAGATATTATAGT
>JAAZOO010000026.1 GCA_012797715.1 Geobacteraceae bacterium
CATTTCGCTAAGAGAAGCAACGAAATACGACAGAGTCGCTCTCTGCGGATACCTCCAACTGCCGGTTTTTAGGATGAATGAGTCTCCCTCCCGAGACTCCCAATGTGACACGGAAAGGGCCGTCACTGTTGAACCGATTGCTCCATGAGGGTGGCGGCGAACGCGAACAGGAGCCTATCCATGCTTTCTTCCAGGCATGATGTCATCATCGTCGGCACCGGGCCGGCGGGTCTCGGGGCCGCCTTCCACCTGACCGCCGCCTCTCCCTCCCTCTCCATTCTCATGATCGACCGGGAAAAGATCTGTTCCGGCGGCCTGCTGAACGACTGCAAGCAGAATTACACCTATCCCATCGGGTTTGTGGTCCAGAACTGGACACGGGAAGAAGCGGAGCGCCTCCTGCCGCGGGTGGAGGAATGCCTGCGGCCTGTCATCAAGGAGAAAAAGAACCTGGAGATATACCGGCGGCGTGCGGAGCGCATCGGCGTAACCCTGCTGGATGTCCGCCAGGCCCATGTGGGCACGGATCGGAGCAGGGAGCTGATTCGCCGTCTCCTGGACGAGCTCGCGGGCAGGGGCGTGCACTTCGCCCTGGAGCGGGAGGTTACAGATGTCTTTGACGACCGGGCCGGGCCGGGAGTGATCGTAGACGGCACGGAAACGGTACGGGGCGGAACGGTGATCGTCGCACCCGGACGGAAAGGTTTCAGCTTTCTTCAGCAGGTAATGGAACGGATGGGGATTGACTATATCGATAACGAGGTCGACGTGGGGATCCGCCTGGAGACCACGCTCAACAACTACCCCATCGTCAGAGACTACTATGACCCCAAATTCCTCTTCCCCGAACGGGTGCGCACCTTCTGTACCAATTCCGGCCATGCGCGGGTGGTGCTGGAACGCTACCAGGGGTTCAGCCTGGTCAACGGCCATGCCCTTTCCGAGGAGCACGAGGGGAACAACCTGGTGAATTTCGCTCTCCTCAAGACCATCGGCCTCAAAGACCCGGTCAGGAGCGGACAGCAGATGGCCGTGTTTCTCGGCAGGCTGGCCAATGAGATAGGCGGCGGGAAACCCCTCATGCAGCGGGTCGGGGACTTCCGCATGGAGAAACGCTCCACCGCGGAAACCTTCAACGAGGACCTCTACTCCTTCCCACCCAGTTGCCCGGTCACGGCCGGCGACCTGGGGCTGGCGGTCCCGGCCAAGATTATGCGTCACATCTGGGCGGCCATGAAAAAGCTCGACACCATCATCCCGGGCATTCTCCATCCGAGCACCATCATGTACTATCCCGAAATCAAGATGTACGCCAACAAGCCTTCCTTTATCGACCGCCATTTCCGGGTCAGCGAAAACGTCTACATGATTGGTGACGGCGCGGGGACATCACGCGGCATAACCGCAGCCTGGGCAAGCGGGATCCGGGCGGCGGAAGGGATCCTGTCGAGACATTGATCGTAAACCTCGAGACGCCGGGAGGAAGGAACGCTGCCGGGGCAAGCCGCCGTCCGAGCCCGTAATTGACAAATCCGGGTAAGTAGCATATAGTTGCGCGCAATTATCGGATGATTCCCCGTCCTTTTCGCAGCCCGGAAAATCGGCGTAACCACAATCCTGCAGTACCGACCTGCCCATGCGTGATCTGAAAAATTTTGCGGAACGCAAACGACTTGTTTCCCTTTCTTCCCTTTTTCGAAAGAGACGGAAGAGCAGGAATACCTTTAGAACTCTTTCCGAAACGAACAAGGACAGGAAACGCCTCACGGTAATCCTTCCTGTCCTGTGCGGCGTTCTGGCTCTGTATCCCGTTTCCTTCCTCGTCAAGTCTTCGCTCTCCGCCCTCTCCTTCCGGGGAGAGGGCGCCGGAAATGCGAACGCTGCCTCGCGTGAGCCCGCTCCCTACCGTTCTTTCCGCATCGCGGCGGATGCCCTGAAACATGCCGAGGTGTCCGGGGGGAGGCTGGTTGCCCCCCTCTCCGGCGGAGGGCTGGTTTCCTATACAATCTCTCCCGCACTTCAGAACAGGGTGGAGAAGGTGTTGGCGGAGAATAACGTTCCCTACGGCGTTTTTGTTGCCATCGAGCCGAAAACGGGAAAGGTGCTGGCCCTTACGGGATATTCGTCGGTCAGTCCCGGGTGGGGGGACGACGCATTCTATAAGGTGTATCCCATGGCGTCTCTCTTCAAGATGGTCACCGCCTGCGCCGCCCTTGAACTGAAGAAGGTCGAACCGGACACCATGTTCGCTTTCCGGGGGTATTCCTATTCGGAAAATCCCCGTTCCTGGAGCGTCAACCCGAAGAAGGCCGGTCAGCAGATGCCGCTCGATCTGGCCATGGGGAAATCCATCAACCCGGTTTTCGGAAGGCTTGCCAGTGATGTGGTGGGACGGGACTCGATCATGTCCTACGCGAGCCGTTTCGGGTTCAACCAGACCCTCTTCCCGGGAACGCCCGTGGTGCCCAGCCGCGCGGTCCTTCCCAAGGACGATCTCGAGCTGAAACTTATGGGGTGCGGGCTCGGCAGAGAGGTGAAGATATCCCCTTTCCATGCGGCGGTCGTGATGGCCGGTCTCGCGAACAAGGGCACCATGCTGGCCCCCATACTGGCCGAGGAAATCCGTGATGGGGGGAACCAGGTCCTCCCCCCGGAGAAACCCCGGATAATCGGGCATCTGGTGACGTCGGAGACCGCCGACAAGCTGTCCCGCATGCTCCTGACAACCGTTACCGAAGGCACGTCCAGGCGGGCGTTTCATGATCGGCACGGCCGACCGAGGCTGCCGTCGGTTACCATCTGCGCCAAGACCGGCTCCATAAACGGCACGGACCCGGAGGGGAGCTATACATGGTTCGCGGCGTACGCCCCTGCTGAAGACCCTCAGATTGCACTTGTCGCCCTTGTTATCAATCAGGGCAGATGGAAGATAAAGGCATCGCGTCTGGGAGCGGAGGCGCTTGAAGAATTCTTCGCGGACAGGAGTCCCGGTCTGCAGTCGTTGCTCAAGGAGTGATGGCGGGTTCCGTCCTGGTGGAAAAAGAGAACGCGGGCACGGCCGGGAAGAGTCAGCGGTACTTGTGGAGAAAGAAGTTTCCCTCCCGCAGTTCTCCATAGGAATACTGGGTAATCCAGTCTCCCAGCGAGAGGAGGGTCCGGGTTTTCCCCCGGTTTCGCGTCGCCAGGAGGGGGAGATGGAAGTGGGCGCTGATAACCGCATCGCACTGTTCGCGGAATCTTTCCTCGGCGAATGCATGGAGCAGGTGACGGTAGTCCCACTTCGCGTTTCTTTTTGCGTGATTCCCTTTGCTGCGGCGGGACATGTGTCCGGCCAGACGGAAGACTGCCGAGGGAGGGACAAGGGGAAAGATAGCTTTCGTGGCTCGATTGTGCAGAAGGAACCGGAGAAGCCTGGACCCGTAATCACGGGAGTTGATCTCGTCTCCGTGGCAGAGAAAGCATTTCCTGCCGTCCAGATTCAGGACCGCGGGGCCAGGAAAGACGGTTGCTCCGACGGCTTCCGAGAAGTGAACTCCCATGTGAAAGTCATGGTTCCCCTCAAAATAGACGATGCGGGTTCCGGCGTCCGAGAGCCTCCGCAGCTGCTCCAGTATGGGCAGGTAGTGGGGGAAAAGGGCGGGCCGGTAGCCGATCCAGAACTCGAACAGGTCCCCGAGGATGAACAGCGTTTCCGCCGTGCCGTGCAGTTCGGAAAGGAATCGCGCAAGGGTCCGGTAATTTTCATCATCGGGATTCCGCAGGTGAGCATCGGCAATGAATACCTTTCGCATTGCCGCACTATAACGAAAATGCGGTAAAAGGTAAAGGCGGAGGCCCTGTCGATCCCGTTCTTTCCGGCATGGGCTTGAGCAGTAACAGGGGATGGTTTCCGGTATGGGATTCATGCGTGACGTTGAGATTGTGTGGGACGACCTGCTCGACGCGTTCGAAAACGTCGACCCGGAAACCGTCTATTTCCTGGACAGGGAGACGGGAGAGATATTCTCCGTTCCCATCGACTATGAGGACGATGACTTCTGGGAAGAGATAGAGATGAATGAAGAGCGCTATCTCCAGATACCGGACTTCGATTACGACCAGGAGAGGCAGCTGCTGTACGAGTTCATCAAAGGGATGACCAATCCCGTCCTGAAGAACATCCTGGAACGCTCCTTCATGGGAAAGCGCCCTCTCGGCCGCCTCGATGACATCCTTTCCTTCTATCCGGAGGAGAAGGAACGTCTCGTTGCCCTCAAGGACGAGCAGACAGCAGCGCGAATACGAACCTGGCTGGAAATTAACGATATCTTTCTCTCCGACGAGACGAGTTGAATCGTTTTCCTTGCCCATCCCCCCGTTTTTTCCGTCCTCGACCCTTTTCACTCCGGCCCGTTCCGCCCCGTCCCTTTGTGTCGTGGAGACGCCCGGTGCCGGGAGTGCACCGCCGTTTTTCCCTGCGGCACCATTCTTCCCCCTGATTCATGAAAGCCGTTCCGCCCGGGCCCCACGGTGTCGGTTTCTACGGAGTGTCCTATGGAAAAGAAAACCCTTTCCGTTACCGGGATGTCCTGCTCGGCATGCGCCGCCCGCATTGAGCGGGAGCTGGCCGCAACCCCCGGCATCGGCCGTGCGGCGGTGAATTTTCCCCTCCGGGAACTGACGATCGAGTACGATCCGGACAGGATAGGCCTCCGGGATGTTGCATCTGTTGTGGTAAGGCTGGGATACGGGATCGGCACCCCGGGGGACGAAACCGTCGAGCCTGCGTCTCAGCGAGCCTGGTTTCTGTTCAGCCTCGCGGCAACCCTCCCGATCATGGCAACCATGGTTGTCCACGAGCATCCGGTGGCAGGCTGGATTGCCTTCCTCCTCGCGACACTTGTCCAGTTTTCCGCGGGGCTGACCTTTTACCGTGGTGCCTGGTACGCCCTGAAGAATCGGGGTGCGAACATGGACGTGCTGATTGCTCTCGGCACCTCTGCCGCATACCTTTATTCGGTATCGGCATTTTTTGGTGCCTTCGGCGGCCATGGTGCGGTTTTTTTCGAAACGTCCGCCATGCTCATAACCTTCATCCGCCTGGGAAAATACCTGGAATCCCGTGCCCGCGGGCGGGCGGGAGACGCTTTGAAAAAGCTCCTGCGGCTTCAGGCGGACACGGCGCGGCTGGTTGACGAACAGGGGGAGAGGGAGGTCGCCGCTTCCACGGTCAGGATCGGCGA
>JAAZOO010000334.1 GCA_012797715.1 Geobacteraceae bacterium
CAACCGAATGTCCCTTGGGATGAAACAAGCGGAATTGCCAGCAGGGATCGGCAGCCGCGTTTTTCAGCCTCTTCGCGCCAGGGTGCAAACCGGGGGTCATTCATGAGGTCCTTTATGAGACACGGCACGCCGCTGCGAATAGCCGTTCCCGATGCGCCCCTCCCGTTCTCCTCGTCTGCCCAGGTGAGTTTCAGGCTTTCCAGGAAACCGTCTTCGAATCCTGCCTGGGCAACCGGCCGGATTGATTTGTTTTCATCGTTTTCCGCATAGCCTATCCATGCGAGGCGATACCCGCTCTCCCCCGTAATCACGTCGCATACGGCCTGCAGAAGGTCCGGCTCGTTTTCCGCCCTCACCAGGGTCTCGTTGCATCTCATGAGCATCCGGAACGTTCGATTGATTCGGGACAGGGATTCCTGGTCCTTTCTCCGCTGGGTGACGTCCATGAGTGCGCCGACGATGCCCGCCACACGACCGTCCGTATCCACATAGGCAGCCTTGTTGAATACGACGGTATACGGCGTTCCGTTCATGTGCGTGATACTGCATTCATACGTTCGCATGCCCGGACCGTTCAGCAGCTCCCGATCCGACTCCTGGTGCATATCGGCGTTTCCGATGGAGGGGAGTTCATGGGATGTCCTCCCTACGACCTGCTCTTTGCGCAGCCCCGTCATTGTCTCAAGGGCGGTGTTGCAGCCGAGGTACACACCGTCGGCGTTCTTGAAGTACACGGGAATGGGGATGGCGTCGAGCAATTGCTGGAGAAAGAGGAACTGGCGGCGAAGCTCTTGCACCGACGAATTTCTTCGCCTCCAGGCGCGGAATACCAACCAGGAGGCAACAAGGGTTACGGTAAAAAAGAGGGATGCCAGCAACACCATCCGTACCACGTCGCTTCGCCATTCGGCCAGGTACTCCCTTTCAGCCAGCCCGACCGTGATATACAGGGGGTAGGGTGAAATCCTGCGGTAGGTGAGGGTGCGTTTGATGCCGTCAACGGGGTAGGCCGCCGTGAACGTGGCGCCGTCCGGTTGTGTCCTGAGAAGGTCCCGAAAGGTCGTGGAAATGACCTTTGAGCCGATGCCGTTCCCTTTGTCCTGCGAGTCGGGATAGCGCGCAACGATTCCCAGATCCCCGCTCCTCATGGTTATCGAGCCGTGCCTCCCCACATCAATGGAACTGAAAATCCGGTGGAAGCGTTCCAGCGGGACAACTCCGTAGACGATGCCTGCAAAGGACCCGTCCGGATTGTCCACACGCCTGGCGAGAATCAGCGACCATTTTCCGGTGACTCGGCTTATCAGCGGATTGGATATGACAAGTCCGGCCTTCCCGTTGTCGCGATGCCGGATAAAGTAATCCCGGTCCGCGATGTTTTTCCGGTTTGCGTCCACAATGGAAGAACCGTATCTGATATCGCCCCGCGCATCGGCCATGCGCAGGCCGTCCAGTTCAGGAATGCGCGACTTCTGGCGAGCCATGAACGAGTTTACGTCGGACGCACTCATGCCGCCGTGGGCAATCTGCCGATGGATTTCATCGCTCGTGGAGAACAGGACGGTATCAATCTTGTCGATGGTCCCTCCAATGGTTTTCTGGAGGACCTGCGACAGGTTCTGGGTCGTGATCCGGGCCTTTTCCTCATACTGGATCCGGCTCTCGTGCAGGGAATATCCCTTCACCGCGAAGACAAAAAGATTGATGAGAAGAACGCCGGCAGCGAGCCTGAAGAGGAAGTCTTTCGGCGATGGGGAAGAGTCAGGCCGGGGTGGCATGGTATACATGTTCTTAGTTGCTCCTGAAAAACACGATGGTTGCGGCGTCGGACCGGGGAGGGATCGAGTGCACACCTTCACGGGTATACTGATTCTATCGGATTCCGGCCAAAAAAAATTAGGAATTGCGGCGAGCGGCGTGCGGTTTTCACGGGTGAAGCAGGCGAGCCGCTCCTCAGATGAAGCGCCTGACGATTCTGTCGGTTGTCTCGTCCAGGTTTTCCGGCGTGACGCCGTACCTCCGGGCCGCTTCCAGGACGTTCGACTTCCGGACGGAATCCTCAAGGTCATTCAGGCAGGAGAGAATACCCAGACGTCTTCCCAGCTGGTAGATGAAGCGCGCCTCCGGTCCCATGGCGAGAAATCTCCGGATACACTCTTTCATGCGCGGCAGTTCATGGGGAAGGCGTCCTTCCACTTCCGGGAAGAGGTTCAGGATATGATCGCTGGCCAGGTAGCCGGTACACCCTTCGAGACCGTCGAGGAACAGCAGAATCTCCTCTGCAGCCAGAATATCCGGGCACTTCCGGAAACGTCCGGCGGAGACCTCTTCTGCCAGGGGCGAGCGTCCGGGAACGGCGAGGGTACGGAGCCTGATGAAATCCGGGTTAATCCTGTTCACTGCGTCCGCGGTGTCCCGGGCGTGTTCCCGCCACAGCCCGCAACCGCCCAGACCCGGCATGTAGTATTCCGAGAGTTCCATTCCCGCTGCCTTCACCTTCAGGCCCGCCCTCACATGAACCTCTTTGGTTGCTCCCTTGCGCATCATGGCAAGCACCGTGTCGCACCCCGATTCCATGCCGATGTGGATGCGATTGAGCCCTGCATCCCCCAGTGCGCGCAGGCTGTCCTCAGGCATGCGGTCGATGGTCTGGGAGCGGCTGTAGGAGGTAATGCGCCGCACTGTGGGAAAGAGCTCCCGCAGCCGGTTCAGTATCCCGGCAAGCTGTGCGGGACGGAGCACGAGGCTGTCCGCATCCTGAAGGAAGACCGATTCCATGCCCGAAACGAACCAGGAGAGGGCGGCGCGAAAGGGCGCTGTCTCTTCGGCGGGAAGAGTATTGAATACTTCTCGTACGTCCTCTTCCAGGAGAAGTCCGGGACCGGCGGAAAGGAGGGAAAGGGTCTCCACATGGCGGGCTACGGATTCCAGGTCCCGCAGCACATGTTCCACCGGGCGCATGGAAAATCTCGTTCCCTTGTAGACGGGGCAGAAGGCGCAGCGGTTCCAGTGGCAGTTGCGGGTAACGCGCACCAGCAGGCTCTGCGCCTCACTGGGAGGGCGGATGGGGCCCTGTTCGAAACCTTGGTAGGGTGGCGGTTCGGCTTTTCGGAGCATGGTACAAGTATCATGGAAATCGGACGAAAGGTCCACAAGAAAAGTGGGAGGCAGGGGAGGGGAGACAGGCTGTGGGTGGTTACTGAATCGCGCTCTCTTTTTCATAAAAAAAGGGGGGAAGCGATTCCCCCCACCATGAAGAAGGCTCACATGAGCGGAGAGCCCTTTCGGAAGAGTTTCTGAATTCTAGAACACGAGCTGCGCCTGGATGCGGTACTGCATGCTGTCTTTATCCGAGCCGGCATTCTTCTGGTTGTGAAGGTTTGCCACGTCAGCCTGCACCTTCAGGTTGTGCTTGTCGAAGTAGTAGGAAATAGCGCCCATCTGCTCGGACTGCAGGTCGCCCGACACGGCACGGTCCGGGTCGTACTGGGAGTAGCGCACCGCAAGGCCGATTTTCGGCGTGATGTTGTAGCCGGCCTGGGCATACCAGCCCATGGCGCGCTTGCCTGCGTCCGTTGTATAGTTTTTGCCCTGGGCGTAGAGGGCCTCGCCCTGCACGGCAATGCCCATCCACTTGAAGTGGGCGTCGAAACCGAAGTTCTGGAGGTCTTTATTGCCGTTCCATGCATCACCGTACGTCGACGTGTTTTCTCCGGTGCCGAGGTTATTGTAGTAGTAGTTGGCGCCGATCGAGAACTGCGGCTTCGCG
>JAAZOO010000027.1 GCA_012797715.1 Geobacteraceae bacterium
AACCATGGTTCACCCAGCCCCTCCTCTACGCGGCCATCAAGGATCGCGCCCCGGTGCTCGAGTCCTACGCGGAACGTCTCCGGGAAGAAGGCGTCCTGGACCGGGACCGTGACGGAACGGAGGAGATCAGCAGGCGCCTGGAATTGGCCTTCAGCCGGGAACAGTCTCCTCCCCCCCCGCCCTTTCAGGGGAGATGGAGCGGAATCAGCGGGGAGTACGCCCCGGTCAAAACCGAGACCGGGGTGGCACGCACAACCCTCGTCTCCCTGTCGAAATCCCTGTCCCTTCTCCCCGATGCTTTCACTCCGCACCCGAAAATCACGGCCCTTCTCCACAAACGGCAGGAAGCCGTGGCAACGGGCGTAGGTATCGACTGGGCGAACGCGGAATGCCTTGCCTTCGCCTCCCTGCTCCACGAAGGAATCTCCGTGCGCTTGAGCGGCCAGGACAGCCGGCGCGGCGCCTTCAGCCAGCGGCACTCCGTCCTCCACGATATCCTGACCGATGGGACGTATACGCCGCTCGAATCCGCAGCCGCACAGGACGCCAGATTTTCCCCCTGCGACAGCCCCCTTTCCGAAGCGGCGGTTCTCGGCTTCGAGTACGGGTATGCCCTGGAGTCTCCTGAAGGCTTGACAATATGGGAGGCCCAGTACGGCGACTTCGCCAACGGCGCGCAGGTCATCATCGACCAGTTTCTGGCGGGGGGAGAAACCAAGTGGGGACGGGCAAACGGCCTGGTCCTGCTCCTCCCCCACGGCTTCGAGGGGCACGGACCCGAGCATTCCAGCGCCCGCCTCGAACGGTTCCTCCAGTTGTGCGCGAACGCAAACATGCTGGTTGCCTTCCCCTCGACCCCGTCCCAGTATTTCCACCTGCTGCGCCGCCAGGTGCGGCAGCCCTTCCGCAAGCCTCTGGCGGTTCTCACACCCAAGAGCCTCCTGCGCCACCCCCTCTGCGTTTCCCGTCTCGACGAATTCACCTCGGGCTGGTTCCGGGAAGTGCTGCCGTCATCCTCGGACCCGGAAAACGTGGCGTCTGTCCTGATATGTTCTGGTAAACTGTATTACGAACTGGGCGAGAGAAAACGGAGAGACAAACGGGACGACGTGGCAATCGTGCGCGTGGAGCAGCTGTATCCCCTGCGGGACGATCTCCTTCGGGAAGAGCTGGGCCGCTTCCGCCGTGCGCGTAGATTCGTCTGGGTACAGGAGGAGCCGCGCAACATGGGTGCCTGGAACCACATCAGGCCGCACCTCGCCGCAATCCTTGGCGCCGATACGGAATACGCCGGAAGAGGGGAGGCAGCGTCCCCCGCGACCGGCTCCCTCCGCAGGCACCGGGAGGAGCAGGAGAGGATCCTGGATGAGGCGTTCGCCCCGTAACTCTGTCGCCAGGGTGGCGTAGGGGGCTGCTCCTGCGCATGAAAATCAGCAGGTATCAGGCGCAGACGTGAAGGCATCGTGACACGCCTCCCCTCCCGCAGGTGGCGGGGGAATAGCTTGGGTATTTCCGGCCCCTTTCAGAAGGCATCGAACAAAAGCACACATCACTGTTTGTGGAGATTTCCATGGAAATACGCGTTCCCGAGGTGGGCGAATCCATAGTGGAAGCCCTGGTGGCGAAATGGCGTTGCAAGGACGGCGACGCCGTGCGCCGAGAAGAACCGGTCTGCGAACTGGAGACGGACAAGGTGACGCTGGAATTGAACGCGGAGGCTGACGGCATTCTTTCCATCCTCATCCCCGAGGGGTCAACCGTGGCAGTAGGGACGGTCATCGGCGCCATCCGGGAAGAAGGGCGACAGGATGCGGCGCCCCCCCATGCGGAGGCGCCGCATCCTCCCACGTCTCCGGCTGCGCGCAGAATGGCCCGCGAGCAGGAGGTCCGGCCCGAAACGGTGAAGGGAAGCGGGAAAAAGGGTCGTGTCCCGGCCGGGGACCTGTTGGAGTCCGCGGCGGCGGAGGAAACCGGGAACGGTGGGGAACCCTCTCCGCCGGTACCGGCACCGCCGCAAACGGCCCCCGCCGAACCGGAGAGGGAGGCTGAACCGGTGCTATCGGTTCGGGCGGAAGAACCTACCCCCCATCCTGCGGAACAGGAGCTGCGCACAACCCGCACCCCCATGACCCCTATCAGAAGGCGCATCGCGGAACGCCTGACAGAAGCACGCCGGGAAACCGCCATGGCCACGACCTTCAACGAAGCGGACATGGGCCGGATCATTGCGCTGCAACGGAAATACCGGGATCACTTCCGCCAGAAGCACGGCGTGTCCCTCGGATTGATGCCGTTCTTCGTCAAGGCGTGTGTGGAGGCGTTGAAGGAGTTTCCCTCCGTAAACGCCCGTATCGACGGTGACGACATCGTGCATCAGCATTTCTACGATATCGGCATCGCCGTGAGCGGGGAAAAGGGTCTGGTGGTGCCGGTGCTGCGGGATGCCGACCGCCTCTCCTTCGCCGAAATTGAACGGACCATCGACGGTTTCGTGGAGAGGATGCGGGCCAACCGGCTGGAGATTGCGGATCTGGAAGGAGGCACCTTCACCATCAGCAACGGGGGGGTATTCGGCTCCCTCCTCGGCACCCCTCTCCTCAACCCGCCCCAGAGCGCGGTCCTCGGCATGCACGCCATCCAGGAACGGCCGGTGGCGCTCCTCGGCAAGGTGGTGATCCGCCCCATGATGTACCTGGCCCTCACCTACGACCACCGGATCATCGACGGCCGGGAGGCGGTCCTGTTCCTGAAGAAGGTGCGGGAGTACGTGGAAGAGCCGGAGGAAGCCCTGCTGGAGAGGTGAGGAAAGGAAGGCATGCAGCAGGAAATGATGCGGGAGGTGCAGTGAATGCCCGATGATATCTTCGATCTCATCGTCATCGGCGCCGGTCCCGGCGGATATACGGCCGCCCTTCGCGCCTCGCAGCTGGGAATGCGGACGGCCCTGATCGACAGGCGCGACACTCCCGGCGGGGTCTGCCTGCACGAGGGGTGCATCCCCGCCAAGGCTCTTCTGGACTCCAGTGAGCTGTACGCCCGGGCGCAGAACGAGTTCGCGGGTCACGGCATCCTGGCAGGCACCCTGACGCTGGACCTGGCGCGGATGATGTCCCGCAAGGAGGAAGTCGTGAAAAAAATGGGGCACGGCATTGCCTTTCTCCTGAAGAAGCACCGCATCCGCTACATCCAGGGGAGCGCCAAGCCGGCCGGCACCAGAAAGGACGGCCTCCATGTGGTGACGGTTACCTCCCCGGACGCGCCGGCAATCCCCCGCCTCATCAACGGCAGGCGCATCCTGCTGGCAACCGGAAGCCGCCCCGTGGAGCTCCCCGGCCTCCCCTGGGACGGCGCCGTTATCATCAGTTCCGGGGAGGCCCTTGCCTTTCCCTCCGTCCCCCAACACCTGGTTATCGTGGGCGGCGGACACATCGGCCTGGAACTGGGCTCGGTCTGGAACCGGCTGGGAGCACGGGTCACGGTTGTGGAACAACGCTCCGAACTCCTGCCCGGAACGGACCGCCAGGTCGCCGATGCCCTCCTCAAGACACTGAAAAAGCAGGGAATGACCTTCCTGCTGCAGTCCCGGGTTGCCGGCGCAGAGATCTCGGACGGGAAGGCAAGGCTCCAGGTTGCAACCGGCGAGGACATCCAGGAGCTTACGTGCGACAGGGTTCTCGTGGCTGCGGGAAGAACACCGGCAACGGACGGCCTCGGTCTCTCCGAGATGGGAGTGCGCATGGACGGCAGCGGCCGGATCCTTGTTGATGAAAACTACCGGACAAGCGTGCCCGGCATTCATGCCCTGGGCGATCTCATTCCCGGACAACTCCTCGCACACCGCGCCATGGAAGAGGGAACGGTGTTTGCGGAGCGCCTGGCCGGACAGCCGTCCGTGGTGGAATACGAGTTCCTTCCCTCCGCAACCTACACCCGGCCCGAGGTGGCGTCGGTGGGCCAGACGGAAGAGCAGCTCAGGGAAAAGAGTGTCCGCTATGCCGTGGGCAGATTCCCCTTTTCCGCCAGCGCCCGGGCCCGATGCCTCGACGATGCGGACGGCTTCGTCAAGATCCTCTCCCACGAGGAGACCGGAACGGTCCTCGGCATCCATGTCATCGGACCGCGCGCATCGGAGCTCATCGCCGAGGCGGTCACGGTCATGGCGTACGGCGGGAGCATCGAAGACATAGCCCTGACGCTGCACGCCCACCCAAGCCTGTCCGAGGCACTGAAGGAATCGGCGCTGGACGCCATGAAAAAGGCTTTGCATATGTAATCAATCTGACGGCACAACAGCCGCTACGCCAAGGAGGATGACATGACCGACGACCGCAGGGTTCCCCTGGAAAGCCTCAGATGGGTCTGCGACCCTGAACTGCTCGATTTCGCCACCACCGACGACCTCCCCGAACTGGAAGGGACCATCGGCCAGGAACGTGCGCTTCGCTCCATCGACTTCAGCCTCGGCATGACCGAACGAGGCTTCAACCTCTATATTTCCGGAGAAGCGGGGACAGGCCGGACATCATGCATCATGAGCCTCCTGAAGAAACGGGCCAGGGAGGAGCCCGCGCCCAGCGACTGGTGTTATGTGAATAACTTCAAGTCCCCTGACAACCCCATTGCCTTGGAGCTTTCCGCAGGTATGGGAAACGAGCTGGAAAAGGACATGCGGGAAATGCTGGCCGGTGTCCGCGCGGACATCCCCAAGGCCCTGGAGAGCAAGGAGTACGAGAACAACAAGACCGCCATCGTCCAGGAACAGCAGGAGCGGAACAACGCCATGTTTTCGGCGCTGGAGGAGGAAGCGAGGCAGCGGGGGTTCGCGCTCCAGAGAACCGTTTCCGGCCTGGTCATGGTTCCCCAGAAGGACGGCCGCAATTTCACCCAGGAGGAGTACGACGCACTTCCTCCCGAAGAGCAGGAAAAGATCGACGCGGTCGGCAACGAGCTGAAGGAAAAGCTGGCCGATCTCATCAGCCAGATCCGGGAAAACGAGAAGAGCGTCAAGGAGGCCCTTGCCAACCTGGACAGGAACCTGGGGCTCTCCGCGGTCGGGCACCATATCGAACCGCTCAAAAGGAAATTCGCGGAGTTCCCCCCCGTGGTCGCCTACCTGGAAGAGGTTCAGGAGGATATTCTCCTCAACCTGGAGGATTTCAAGGGAACCCAGCAGCAGTCCCCCTTCCCCGGCCTGAAACTCCCGGTCCAGACGCCATCCTTCGAACGCTATACGGTGAATCTGATTGTGGACAACTGCGAACAGAGCGGCGCACCGGTGGTGTTCGAGGCCAACCCCACCTACAACAACCTGTTCGGACGCGTCGACCACGTAATGCAGATGGGAGGGGTTGCCACCACCAACTTCACCCTCATCAAGGCGGGCGCCCTTCACCGGGCCAACGGCGGCTACCTGGTGGTCAACGCCCGGGATGTGCTCCTGAGCCCCTTTTCCTGGGATGCCCTGAAACGGTGCATCCGCAACAGCGAAATCAAGATCGAAGACATGATGGAGCAGTACCGGATCATCACCATGGTTTCCATCAAGCCGGATCCCATTCCGCTGAAAGCCAAAATCATCATGATCGGCTCCCCCTGGATCTACTACCTCCTGTACTACATGGAACCGGACTACCGGAAATTCTTCAAGGTAAAGGCCGAGTTCGACAGCACGGTACACCGTACTCCCCAGGTGGTGAAGGACTATGCCCTGTTCGTCTCCTCCCACTGCAAGGAACAGAACCTCCTCCCCTTCGACAAGAGCGCCGTGGCCGGCATTATCGAGTACTCGTGCCGCATGGTGGAGGACCAGGAGAAAATTTCCACCCAGTTCATGGAAATTGCCGACCTGATCCGCGAGGCCGACTTTTGGGCGCGACGGGGAGGGAGCGCAGCCGTTACCGCCGCATTCGTCAAGCAGGCGGTGGAAGAGAAGGCATACCGGAGCAACCGGATCGAGGAACGGCTCCAGGAACTCTTCGAGGAAGGAACCCTGCTGGTTGACACCACAGGCGCCGAGACGGGCCAGGTAAACGGCCTTTCGGTCATGACTCTGGGAGACTATACCTTCGGCAGGCCGTCACGGGTTACCGCCCGCGTCTACCTGGGCCGCGGCGGGATGGTGAATATCGAGCGGGAGGCAAAGCTCTCCGGCCCCATCCACGACAAGGGGGTCCTGATACTCACCGGCTACCTGGGAGGCAAATTCGCCCACGACAAGCCCCTCTCCTTTTCCGCTTCCATCTGCTTCGAGCAATCCTACGAAGGCATCGAGGGGGACAGCGCTTCCTCGACGGAGCTGTACGCCCTCCTGTCCGCCCTGTCCGGCGTGCCCATCCGCCAGGGGATCGCTGTCACCGGCAGCGTGAACCAGCTGGGGATGGTGCAGCCCATCGGCGGGGTGAACTTCAAGATCGAAGGATTCTTCGCCGTGTGCAAGGCAAAGGGGCTCACCGGGGACCAGGGTGTCATGATCCCGGCAAGCAACGTGCGCAACCTGATGCTGAAGGATGAGGTGGTGGAAGCGGTCCGGGAAGGGAAATTCCACATCTGGAGCGTGGAGACCATCGACCAGGGAATCGAGATACTGACCGGCATTCCCGCCGGAGAAAAGCAGCCGGACGGGACCTACCCGGAAGGAACCATCAACCGCAGGGTCGACGCCCGTCTCCGTGAAATGCTGGAGAACATGAAAAAGTTCTCCGGTCAGGGCGAGAAGGACGAGAAGAAATAGCCGGAGCACCGGGGAGGAGGTCCCATTGACAGCCCGGGGTGCCGCGATACCATGAAACGATGTTCCGGATGGAAACGAATGAGAATTTTAGCTCCCCTGCAATGCCCGGAACAGTATGGAATGGTTGGAGGCCAAAAGGAGGTGGCATATGGCTGATATCGTTGAAACCATCCGTAACGAGGCATCTCTGGGGACACTTCTCGCCTTGCTGGAAAAATCGGGGGTCATGGAAACCCTGAAGGGAACCGGTCCCTACACCCTGTTCGCGCCCAACGATGAGGCATTTTCCAGAATGAACATCATCGAGTATCTCACGGACATGCAAAATCTCAGCGACACTCTCACCTATCACATTGCCGCGGGAAGGCACACTGCGGACGACATCAGGGACAGGGATGCCATCGGCACGGAAAACGGCAAATACCTGACCGTGACACTGGACGAAGGTGACACGGTGGTGGACAACGGCAAGTTCGTTGCCGTCGACATTGAGTGCTCCAACGGGATTATCCATATCATCGACAATGTCTTCCAGCCGCAGCTTTCCGGCTGGTACAGGGACGAGTGAAGAAACGGGGCCGGCATGCGTGTCGTAGGAATCGGCCAGTGCGCATGGGATTACCTGGGGGTCGTGGACGCCTTCCCTGCCGTGGACACGAAACAGGAGGTGGAGGAGTGGCAGGAGCAGGGAGGAGGCCCGGCGGCAACGGCGCTGGTCACCCTGGCGCGGCTCGGCATCCCCGGTGAATTCTTCGGAGTCACCGGAGACGATAGCGAAGGGGAGCGTATCCGCCGCTCGCTCGTATCGGAAGGCATCGGGATACGAGGCGTGATCACCAGGAGGAATGCCTCCTCCCAGACCGCGTTCATCGCCATTGAAAAGGGAACGGGCACGCGAACCATCTTCTGGAGGCGGCCTTCGGGTTTGCCGCTTCTCCCCGCGGAACTCCCGGCCGACTTCCTGGACGGCTGCACTTTTCTGCACCTTGACGGACTGATGACGGAGGTCTCCCTGTTTGCGGCGCAGCAGGCGCTGCATCGAGGCATCCCGGTCATGCTCGATGCCGGAAGAGTACGTCCCGGCATGCTCGAGATCGCAGAATACTGCCAGTACCTGGTGGCGGCCGAGCAGTTCGCTCTCGACCTGGGATGGGACGGCCGTCCGGAAACTCTTTCCGCCACTGCCGGTCGACTGAAGCCCCCGGTTGTCACCATCACCCTTGGGAAACGGGGAAGCATTACGTTTCACGGAGGCGAAATCCTCTCTGTTCCGGCATTTCCCGTTCACGCCGTCGACACGACAGGCGCCGGTGATGTCTTCCACGGGGGGTACATCTTCGGAATCCTCCGAGGGTTTGCGCTGGCCGACACCATCCGTTTCGCATCAGCGGCGGCGGCCCTGAAGTGTACCCGCATCGGCGGAAGGGCCGGCATACCCTCCCTCCCCCGCATCCTCCGCTTCCTCGGGGAAAACGGATACGCGATAGGCCCCTGACCGGAGCAGGGATGCGGACAATTGGATGGCCGCCCGGCGCAGGAAGAAATGCACTGCCCCGCTTCAGGCGTCTTTTCCGCATGGACAAACACCACTTTTGTATTACAGTGGAACTGACATACTTACGCTGGAGGAGGCGCGGAATGGCAACGAAGAAGATACTCCTGGTGGACGACACCAAACTCTTCCTCGAACTGGAAAAAAACTTCCTCAAGCTTTCGCCGGTCCGGATTTTCACGGCGTCGAGCGGTGAGGAAGCCCTGGAAATCGCCAGAAACGAGCATCCCGACCTGATCTTCATGGACATCCACATGCCAGGAATGGGTGGAATCGCCTGCTGCAGAGAGGTGAAGTCGGATCCGGAGCTGCGCACCATACCCGTGGTCATGGTCTCATCCTGCGGCAAGGAGGAGGATCTGGAACAGTGCAGACAGGCCGGGTGCGACGGCTTCCTGACAAAACCCGTTGACAGGAGGCTCTTCCTGGAAAAGGCCCGTACCTACCTGAACACCATTGAACGAAGGGGCGTCCGCATACCGTATACAACGGAGGTTTCCTGCAAAGTTGACGGGTACGCCCTTCCGGCGGTAAGCGCCGATCTGAGCATCGGGGGAGCCTACCTGGCAACGGATCGGCCTGTGACAGAAAATACCGAGCTGACGCTCGCCTTTACCCTCCACGAGCCGGAAGAAACGGCGATTGCCTCCAAGGGAAGGGTTGCCTGGATCAACAGCGGAAACAACAGGAGGAAACCCTCTCTCCCCGCGGGATTCGGCGTGGAGTTCATCGAACTGCCCGAGTATGCGGGGGCCGCGGTCAGGGCATTCGTCGAGTCCCGCAAACCCTCAGGCTAACGGGGAACAGCGTTTTTCATCATAGGCATCCGTGCCGTTCCTTTTCTCTCATAATCACGTGGAACAGCAGCACATCGTGGGCGCCGCGCTGTCCCCGGAAGGTTTCCACCGCCTTCCTGCCGTTACCAAAGGGGAAACCCTGTATCCAGGGTCCTCCAGAACCGTTCGGACGGGTTCCCTCACAGTCTCCGCATCCTCGGCCACAAGAACCGCTTCCGCCCCGAACATACTCATCTAGCTCTTCACGTACCCGCTTTTCCCGGCATTCCCCGTCAATGGGCGGCAGGAAGACAAAGAACGAAGCTCCCTGTTCAGCTTCAGCTTCCGTGCATCGAGCCGTTCCGAAGGGACATTCACGGCTACGGCATGCGTGAAAAAATCGGCAGGTGGAGACATCCTCCCTTCGCTGGGGATACCCCCTTTCTGCCCCTCTCCGCTCATTTCGCAAAGAGCGGCAACGAAATGCGACAGAGTCCCTCTGTACGGATACCTTCACCTGCCGGCCTGGGATGAACCCACCTCCCACATCCGGCACCCCATGTCTCGTATCGGCCCTTGACCCGGCAGGCGATTCCGGGGAAAATAGCGCAGCACACACTCTCTCTTTCGGGAAAAGACAATGGACACCGACGAGAAAAGGAAAGATTTGCTGAAATGGGATGAGCGATTCCGCTCTGAAAAATGCGTGCTGGGTTCAGAGCCCTCTGACTATCTGGCCGGAAATATCTCCCTCATTTCCTCTCTGGTTCCGGGAAAAAGAGCCCTCGACATCGCCTGCGGCGAGGGGAGAAACAGCATCTTCCTGGCAAGGCACGGTTTCCGGGTGCTCGGTCTGGACATATCGGAGGCGGGCTTGGAGAAGGCCCGTTGCTGGAGGGAACGGGAAGGGCTGGCCATCGATTTCCGGTGCGAGAACCTTGAAGGATTCGTATTCGATGAGAAATTCGATCTGATCATCAACGTCAATTTTCTGCTCAGGGACCTGATTCCGAAGGCGGTGGACGCCCTGAATCCCCGGGGGGTTTTTGTTTTCGATACGCTGGTCGACTCCCCGTATGTGCCGAATACGCACAAGAAGGAGTATCTGCTGAAACCCGGAGAACTTGTCCGTATCTTCTCCGGCTTTACGGGAGATATCTTTCTTCCCGAAGAGAGGCTGCATGACGAGATGCCCACGGCAAAGCTTATTTTCCAGAAGTCGCCGATTCCCGATACCGGGAGTTGACCCCTCGTATCAACTTTTCCGAACCTGATTAGCGATGATCTTCCGCTGCTCACTGTTACGACATATTCTGACACACCTGATGGTTATACTCACGACACATTCCCCTTAAAGGAGACTGGCCGTGAAGATGAATCGTATTCAGTTCCAGCCAGGCATAAGCCTGAGCGAGTTTCTTGCAGATTACGATACCGAAGACCGATGTGCTGCTACAATCGAGTCCGCAAGATGGCCTACAGGTTTTGAGTGCCCCCACTACGGCAACAAGAGGCATTCCAGCTACATGCGAGGGAGTGTCAAAGTCTTCCAGTGCAGTATCTGCCGAAAGCAGACGACGTTAACAGAAGATACCATCTTCCACTCGACGAAGTTGCCCCTGACCAAGTGGTTCCAGGTGAGGTACTTTCTGACCCAGACGAAGAACAACATCTCTTCGCTGGAGATGAAACGCCTGATTGGCGTCTGTTACCGCACCGCATGGACGGTAAAGCACAAGATCATGCAGGTCATGTTTGAACAGGAGCAGACAACCAAGTTATCAGGACGTGTCGAGGTCGATGACGCCTATCTCGGCGGCGAACACGAAGGAAGTAAAAGAGGTCGTGGTTCCGAGGATAAATCGCCTTTCGTCGCCGCAGTCCAGACAAAACAGTAAAAAGCACCCTATTCTATACTGTGTTCTCCGCCGTGGAGGCGTTTAGCCAGAAGGAGATAAAGCAGTGGGCTAGGCAGAGGCT
Source organism: Geobacteraceae bacterium (assembly GCA_012797715.1). Taxonomy (GTDB): domain Bacteria; phylum Desulfobacterota; class Desulfuromonadia; order Geobacterales; family Geobacteraceae; genus RPRC01. The sequence continues at coordinate 11,039 of JAAZOO010000027.1, forward strand.
GGTTCCCGGTACCCAGGTCGTACCAGACGGGCTCTCCTGCTGCACCGCGGTAGTGCAAGCCGATTGCATCCACGAGCGGAACATCGTCGGTAAAGGAAAGAGTACGAAGATGGACTGCTTTACCTGGATCAACACTATCCTTTGGAATTTGTAAACCGCGATCACGGGCACCTACCACACCTTTGATTTCGAGAAGTATCCTCACCGGTATCTCGGGGAGTATCAGTATCGTTTCAACCGCCGCTTCGATCTGACTGCTTTGCTTCCCCGGCTTGCCAGAGCTGCCGCCCGGAGTGGACGGCGGCCAGAGGGCTGGCTACGGCTAGCGGAAGATCATCGCTAATCAGGTAGAATATTGACTCCCCCTATTCCCTACGTTATAGTAGCGCATCCGTGAATACGTGCAGTCCGCGTTAGGCCCTCGCAGCAGCATAAGCAGAATTGGCATCTGCTCCCTTCAGGCCAAGCGCTCTGCCAGGACCGGTACGATACATTTACCATTAACGCTGAGCTTCATCCTGAGCATCTTCTCATTCCGGGAAGGTCACCAGCGGCATGCATCGACACACTTTGTAAGGAGAAATGGCACATGAGCTCAAACCTCAAATCCTGGCAACGGACCGCTATCAGAAACAATATGGCCAACTACCGGCGCGCCCAAGACAATTACGCCGTTATGCATAAACAGGTAATCGAACTTGAGAACGGGTACAAGGCTTTTTCCCTGGTCAGCCCCCCCATCGGCTCCCCCATCGCCCGCAGAAGAATCAAACTCATCATGGAAGACAATAAGCAACCGGGACTTGAGAACCGGGACAACGCACCCGCTTCCTTCGAGAAGAGAACACCCCATGTCATCACCATCGCGGTAAACTACGACTGCCAGTGCTCCTGCGAGCACTGCTCCGCCGCCCCCTACCAGGAAGAAGTGCGGAAGAACAACAGCTCGCTCACCCTCGCCGAACTGAAAAGCGCCGTCGAACAGTCTGTTGACCTGGGCACGACCTGCGTGGTCCTCACCGGAGGAGAACCGCTCCTTTTCGACGGGATTTACGATCTTATCAAGGCCGTCGACAAGAAACGAAGTGTTTGCACCATGTTTTCCAACGGTGAATTTCTTACCAAAGAGAACGTCGCTCAGCTGAAGCAGGCCGGACTCTTTGGTATATATGTGAGCCTCGATCATTCGCATCCCGAGCAGCACGACACCAATCGCGGCAGGCCCGGCCTGGCGGAAAAGGTCTTTCAGGGACTGAAGCGCTGCCAGGAGGCAGGCATACCCACCGGCATATCGACCTTCGCCACCAGGGAAAAGCTCGCTTCCGGCGAAATGGACGCCATGATGAACCTGGCAAAATCCCTGAATGTACTGGAAGTGTTCATCTTCGACGTGGTGCCGACCGGGCGGCTCCTTGACCACCATGAGTGCACCCTCACCGATGAGGAGATCGATCAGCTGCGCGACTTCCGGGAACGTTACAACGAGAAGTCGGAGTACCCGAGAATCGTCCACCAGACCATGTTTTCCAGCATCGCCTACCCCTGCGCGGCGGAAGGCTGCCCTGCGGCAATGGTCCAGATGCACCTGCGCGCCAACGGCGATGTTTCTCCCTGCGATTTTACCCCCTACTCCTTCGGCAATATCCGTGAATTGCCTCTCGCTGAAATCTGGAATCGCATGACGACAAGCGACCTCTACAAAGGCCCTTCGGCCCGCTGCCGCCTCTCCAAAAGGGAGTTCTGGAACAGATTGGCCGAGCAGAAACCGGCATAATGACAAATACTTCCGAACAATCGCACATACCCCCGGAAATGCCCGCAGAGGGGACCGGTGAAAGGATTCTTGTCACCGGCGCCACGGGATTCCTCGGTCAGCAGATCATCGGCGTCCTTCTGGAAAAATATCCCAAGGCCCGACTGGTGGTTCTGTTGCGCGAGAAGAAAGGGCTGTCCGTTCAGGCACGACTTCATGCCATTGTCGATCAGGTCTCTGCACCGGAAAAACGTGAAGAGGCACTTGACCGTATTGACGTCTTCACCTCCGACGACATCAGCAGTGAACGTTGCGGCCTCACTCCGGATGACTACCGGGCTGTAGCCGCGGGACTCACCAGGATAATCCATTCCGCTGCAACCGTCCGCTTCGATCACCCTCTCGACTTCGCACGACGGATCAATGTTGGAGGCACGGCCAATGTTCTTAATCTTGCCGAAGAGGTTGCACGGAAGGGCAGCCTGAGGAGTTTCACTTATATCGGCACCGCCTTTGTTGCTGGAGAGAGGAAAGGCCTGGTCCGGGAAGACGAACTGGATGAAGGACAAACCTTCCGTAATACGTACGAGAGAACCAAGTGTGAGGCGGAAAAGCTTGTGCGAAGCCGCATGAATCTCATCCCAACGGTTATTGCCCGGCCAAGCATTATCGTAGGAGACTCCCGCACAGGAGCAACCACCAGCTTCAAGACTCTGTACTGGCCTCTTAAAATTTATGCAAAATATCACTGGCGCACCATACCGGGGTATCCCGATGCAGTTATCGACCTGGTTCCGGTGGACTATGTAGCCGAGGCAGCCGTTGCCCTGTCTTTCGAGCAGAGAGCCGTGGGAGGGTGCTTTCACCTTTGTGCAGGTCCGCAACGAAACTCCACCCTCGGTGAAATTGCACAATTCGCTTCAACATTCTTCAAAGCGCCGCCGCCTCGCTATATCAGTCCACAACTGTTTTTCGCGCTGGTGCGTCCTTTTCTCTACGCAACCGTATGGGGAAAAAACCGCCGGTACCTCAGGGAACTACGTGCCTACCGTCCCTACTTTCTGGTGCGAACCGTCTTCGAGCAGAGCGGCGCCGAACAGTTTCTCGAACCTGCCGGTATCCGCGCCCCCGCTGTTTGCGATTACCTGGAGAAATTGTTCCGCTACTGTCTGACATCCGACTGGGGCAGCAGTCATCACAATCGATCATGAGCAAGATAACCAGACTGCTCCGCAGGAAAGATATCACTGTCGCATCGCTCCTCGACGAATTGCTGCCCCTGCGCTGCAACCGCCTCGTCAGTTACCATGATGAACTCACCGCCTTGGACGGCTCACCACAGCAAGTCCAGCGTTTCTGTGATCTGCACCGCGAGATTGATATCATGGGTCGTTTTCTGGTGGAAGAAGCCGGACTTCGGCGGGGCGAGCGTGTCGCCATCTTCAAAACCAACGATCCGCGCTGCTTTCGCTGGTTGATGGCGGTGATTCGCGCCGGAGGCGTCGCCGTCCCCCTGAATCCCCTTCTCACCCTGTCCGAGGTTCAGTCAATTATCGACCACTGCGGCGTACGCATTCTCATTACCGACAGCAGAACCTTTACGAGCAGCATCAGATCGGTGAGGAACCTGCCGGTAACGGTCTGGATCCAGTCCGACAACCAGCCGCCCGTTCACCCTGATTTCCTTCAAATTTCTGAAAATCACCTGAAGAACCATTCCTTTACCCCGGTTACCATTGATCCCGACGAGACCATCGCCATATTCCATACCTCGGGCACCAGCGGTGCTCCAAAGGGCGCCATGCTTTCCAGCCGCGCACTTCTCGGAGGGGCCTCAACTGCGGCGCTGATTGCTCCCTTTATCAGAAAAAAAGAATTGGCACTGTTCACCCTCCCCTGGGCGCATATCATGGCGGTCAGTACGGCGCTATACGGACTGATCGCGGGCATTCCCGCCCTGTTCCTGGAACGCTTCGAGACCGAGAGGGTCATCGACGCGATTGAGAAATACAGGATTACCTCTTTCATCGGCGTTCCGGCAATGTTCATCAAGCTTGTAAATGCGTCTCCGCCTCCCGAAAAGCTTGCCAGCGTCCGGATGTGGATTTCTGCGAGCGACCACCTGCCGATCCCGTACCGTCGACGACTGCTCAGGTACGGCGCCCTGTATCGCTTGTTCGGCCGGAGGGTGGTCCCTCCCCTATTCATTAACATATACGGAATGGTCGAACTCGGCGGCAGCGCCATGATCGG
>JAAZOO010000335.1 GCA_012797715.1 Geobacteraceae bacterium
TCACTCTTTTTGCCGTGGGGATTCTGCTCAATATCTCCTCCCGCGTCCGGGTGACGCCATGAGACTGATCATTGCCGGCGGCGGAACGGGAGGCCATCTCTTTCCCGGAATTGCGGTCGCCGAAGAGTTCCTGGTGCGGGATCGGGGCAACGAGGTGCTGTTCGTGGGCACGGAGCGGGGAATCGAGGCACGGGTCCTGCCGCGTCTCGGTTACCGCCTGCAGTGCATTGCGGCGACGGGACTGCGGGGAACGGGCATATCTACCAGGATAAAGGGAGTCTGGTTCCTGCTGACGGGGTATGTCCAGTCACGGAAAATTGTCCGGGAATTCCGGCCGGATCTGGTGCTGGGCGTGGGAGGCTATGCCTCGGGACCCCTGGTCCTTGCCGCGGAACGGAACGGATGTCCCTGCTTCATCCACGAGCAGAATGCCCTTCCGGGATTCACCAACCGCATCCTGGCGAAGCGGGCGAGGCAGGTTTTCATCTCCCTGGAGGAGTCGCGCAGATTCATGCCGGAAGGAAAGGCGCTCCTCACCGGCAATCCTCTGCGCAGGCAGATCCTGGAAAGTGTGCAGAAGGAACGGCCGGCGGAGGGAGCCGACGGGACCTTTCACCTGCTGGTTTTCGGAGGAAGCGCGGGAGCGCACCGGATCAATATGGCGATGGTATCCGCCCTGCCTCGTCTGGGTGAGATCAGGGAACGTCTGTCCATAACCCACCAGACCGGGGAGAAGGACCTGGCCGAGGTAAAAAGTGCCTATGAAAAGGAAGGGTTCCAGGCAACGGTCACGCCTTTCATCGACGACATGGCGGCAGCCTATGGGAGGGCGGACCTGATTGTCTGCAGGGCAGGGGCCACCACCATTGCCGAGGTCACTGCGTGCGGCAAGCCGTGTGTGTTCGTCCCTTTTCCGTATGCAACGGACGATCACCAGCGGAGAAATGCCGAGGCCCTGGTCAAGTGGGATGCCGGCTTCCTGATCCTCGACCGGGACCTCACGGGAGAAACCCTGTCGTCACGTATCCTGGAGCTGTCCCGCGTTCCGGAAAGGTTGAGGATTGTCGGTGAGAACGCATCCCGACTGGCGCGTCCGGATGCGGCGAAAGCCATCGTGGATGCGATGCTGGAAATACGAGGAAGGGTTTGAGACCCGGGATGCGCGGTCTCTGGATAATGGTACCCCTGTAGAGGGGATTACACGAAAAAGAAGGAACCATGTACGGAAGAATCTCGAAGATACATTTCGTGGGCATCGGCGGCATCGGCATGAGCGGCATCGCCGAAGTGCTCCTGAACCTGGGATACAAGGTTTCCGGATCGGATCTGCGGCGTTCGGAAATTACTGACCGCCTGGCAGGTCTCGGCGGGGAGATTTTCCTCGGTCATGCGCGGGAAAATATCACCGGAGCTGACGTGGTGGTCATCTCCAGCGCGGTGAAGGAAGACAACCCCGAGGTTCAGGAGGCCAAGGAGTCCCTGATTCCGGTAATACCCAGGGCGGAAATGCTCGCCGAACTGATGAGGATGAAGTACGGGATCGCCATCGCCGGAACCCACGGCAAGACCACCACCACGTCCATGGTTGCCACCCTCCTCGGTCACGGGGGAATCGATCCCACCATCGTCATCGGCGGCAGGCTCAACTCCATCGGCACCAATGCCCGGCTGGGCCAGGGGAAATTTCTCGTGGCAGAGGCGGACGAGTCGGACGGTTCCTTCCTCAAGCTTTCCCCGACCATTGCCGTCGTAACGAACATCGACGCCGATCACCTGGATTTCTACAGCGGTATCAACGAAATCAAGGATACCTTCGTGGAGTTCATCAACAAGGTGCCGTTCTTCGGCCTTGCGGTCCTCTGTCTCGACAACGGCAATGTGGCAGACATCATTCCCCGGGTGAAGAAGCGTTTCATTACCTACGGACTGAGCGCCCAGGCTGATTTCCGGGCCCTGGACGTCAGGCTGGAGGGTTTTACCACATCCTTTGTCGTGCAGTACCGGGGAGATCGCCTCGGCGAGATTTCCTTCCGTCTTCCCGGAGCCCATAATGTACTGAATGCCCTGGCCGCCGTTGCCGTTGCGATGGAGTTGAATCTTCCCTTTTCCGTGATCCAGGAGGGCTTCCGGGAGTTCGGCGGTGTGGGGCGGCGCTTCCAGGTCAAGGGCGATGTGGGAGGCATCATGGTGGTGGACGACTACGGCCATCATCCCGCAGAGATACGGGCAACCCTGGCCGCGGCCAAGGGGGGGTGGGATCGGCGTCTCGTGGTTGTCTTCCAGCCCCATCGCTTTTCCAGGACAAAGGAACTGTTTGATGACTTTGTCAAGGCTTTCTACGATGCCGATGTCCTGATCCTGACCGACATCTACCCGGCCGGCGAGCAACCCATGGAAGGGGTCACCTCGGAAGCACTTGCCAAAAGCATCCGCCGCCACGGGCAGAAAGACGTTACCCACATCGCGGCACGGGAGGAGATTGTGGAACACCTGCTGCGGATTCTGAAGCCCGGTGACATTGTGCTGACCCTTGGGGCGGGCTCTATCTGGCAGACCGGGGAAGCCCTGCTCCAGCGCCTCCAGAAAGATCAGTGAAACAGCATGTGCCGGCCCGGGAGAGCTCACCGGTTACGGCCCCCGGCCACAGCCACCGTGTCCTTCCCACCGGTCAAGGAAAGGGTCAGGAAAGTGGTCGGGACGGAACCGGCGGAACGGGTCGGGACTTGTAGGGGAAGAACGGAAGGGAACTGATTTTCCCATTGCGCAAGGAAACGGATAGAGACTGATGACAACACCACGGGAATTGAAAGCAAAGAAGATAGGGGTGCTGTGCGGCGGCCTTTCGGCGGAGCGTGACGTCTCTCTCAAGAGCGGTGCCGCGGTCCATGAAAGCCTTGTTTCCATGGGGTATGACGCCCTGCTCCTGGATGTGGACAGGAATCTGCCGCGCTCCCTTGCCGACAGTGGTGTCCACGTGGCGTTCATCGCCCTCCACGGACGCTACGGCGAGGACGGCGCGGTGCAGGGTCTCCTGGAACTGATGGGAATTCCCTACACCGGCTCCGGGGTCCTCGCAAGCGCCCTCGCCATGAACAAGATATTCGCCAAGGGCGCATTCCAGGCCGCAGGTCTGAAAGTCGCCCCGTACCGCGTGCTGACCGCGGGCGAACCACTCGATCCCTCCTCTCTCGGGTTTCCATTCCCGGTGGTGGTGAAACCTTCCCAGGAAGGTTCGTCGGTGGGTGTCAGTATCGTGAAGAACCCCGGAGAGAGTGAAGCGGCTCTGGAATGTGCCTTCCGTTACGACCGGGAAGTGCTGGTGGAACAGTTTATCGCCGCCCGGGAGATACAGGTGGGAGTTCTCGACGATCAGGCTATCGGTGCCATCGAGATTGTACCCCGCAACGAGTTCTATGATTTCGAGGCTAAATACACGCCGGGCATGGCGGAACACATCTTTCCGGCACCGCTTCCCGATGGATTGTACCGGAAGGCCCTGGAAATCGGCACCAGGGCCCACAGGGCTTTGGGATGCAGCTGTTACAGCAGGGTCGACCTGCTCGTGACCCCCGGCGAGGAATGCTACGTCCTGGAGGTCAACACCCTTCCGGGGATGACCGCTCTCAGCCTTTTCCCGGAGATTGCCGCCGGAGTGGGCATTCCCTTCGGAGAACTCCTGGAGCGGATTCTTCGGTCGGCATCATTGAAGATACACGGGTAAGGCCTGTCTGAGACGAAATAGGGTTTCTCATGCGCGACCTGCACCATAAAAAAATGCCGCCCCAGCGGAACAGAAACCGCCAGAAACGGGAACGGAAGCCCCGCAAGCCCATCCAGTTCCGCAGGTTTCTGCGCAAGGGGGCCCGCGTATGCGTCGGGTTCTTTCTGGTCTCCGCCCTGTGGGTGGTCGGTGTTGAGGTGTATGAACTGATTACCACGGCGACGCCGTTCCGGCTGGAGCGGATCGAAATCTCCCGAACCAAGCGGCTGAGCAGGGATGAAGTCATTGCTCTGGCCGGGGTCAAGGTGGGCGATCCCCTGCTGCGGCTGGACCTGCGCCACATGGCCGAGCACCTGGAGAAGAATCCCTGGATCGAAACTCTCAAGATCCGTCGACGCCTTCCCGCTGCCCTCTCCATCGAGATTACGGAGCGTGAACCGGTCGCCGTGGTGAATATGGGGTATCTCTACTACCTGGCCGCCAAAGCGGAAATATTCAAGCCCCTCACCGACGGGGATCGGCTTGATTATCCTGTTGTCACCGGAATCGCCGCTGAGGACCTGACACGGGACCCGGCAGGCTCGAAGGAGATGCTGCAATCGGCGCTGGGCGTCATGGAGCTGCTCAGGAAGGGGACGGTGTTCCGTCTCGATGACATATCGGAGATTCATCTGGACAAGGGATACGGGATCACCCTGTTTACCGCCAGGGGGGGGATCCCGGTGAAGTTGGGAAACGATGATTTTGTGGGAAAACTGGACAGGTTTTCGAAGGTGTACCGGGAATTGACATCACAAATTGCATCGCTTGAGTATATTGACCTTAACTATTCGGATAAGATTGTGGTAAAAAAGGTGGGGTAGAGGAGGGGCCATGGCCAACAAGAGAGAAAACCTGATCGTGGGGCTGGATATCGGAACCACGAAGATATGCGCTATCGTCGGCAATGTGACCGAAGATGGGGTTGACATCGTGGGCATCGGCTCGAGCCCGTCCCGAGGTCTGCGAAAAGGCGTGGTCATCAATATAGAAACCACCGTTGCCTCTATCAAGAAGGCCATCGAGGAAGCCGAACTGATGGCCGGGTGCGAGATTAAATCGGTGTATGCCGGCATAGCGGGCGGACACATCAGGGGATACAACTCCCAGGGAGTGATAGCCATCAAGAACCGCGAGGTGTCACCCGAAGACGTGCGCCGGGTGATCGATGCGGCAAAGGCCATTGCCATTCCCATGGATCGGGAGGTCATCCATATTCTCCCCCAGGAGTTCATCATCGACGATCAGGACGGTATCCGCGAGCCGCTCGGGATGAGCGGAGTGCGGCTGGAGGCGCGGGTCCATATTGTGACCGGAGCGGTCGCCAGCGCCCAGAACATCATCAAGTCATGCAACCGGGCCGGCCTTGATGTTGCCGACATCGTTCTGGAACAGCTCGCTTCCTCCGAGGCGGTCATCTCGCCGGAAGAAAAGGAGATCGGCGTGGCGCTGGTGGACATCGGCGGCGGGACCACCGATATCGCCATCTTCGTGGACGGGGCCATCAAGCATACCTCGGTCCTGTCGCTGGGGGGGAGCCATCTGACCAACGACATCGCCGTGGGGCTCCGCACCCCCATGGCGGAGGCCGAAAAGATCAAGCAGAAATACGGCTGCTGTTTTTCTCCCCTGGTGGGCAAGGACGAAACCATCGAGGTTCCCAGCGTCGGCGGGAGACAGCCCCGCATCCTCTCCCGCCAGTTGCTGGCGGAGATACTGGAACCGCGCATGGAAGAGATATACACCCTGGTCAACCGTGAGATTGTAAAGTCCGGTTTCGAGGACCAGATAGCATCCGGTGTCGTGATTACCGGCGGCACGTCGATTCTGGAAGGGATGCCGGAACTGGCCGAGCAGATATTCAACCTTCCGGTCCGTCGCGGCCTGCCCCAGAACATCGGCGGGCTGGTGGATGTGGTCAATTCGCCCGTCTATGCGACGGGAGTGGGTCTGGTGGTGTACGGCAGCAAGAATCAGGGAATCCGCGAGTTCCCGACGGTGCAGAACGACGACAACGTTTTCCGCAGGGTGACGCGACGGATGAAGGAGTGGTTCGGTGAATTTTTCTGATTTCATGTCCTGTACCAATGCGTAGTGTCTATCAATAAGGGGGTAGGGTATGTTCGAGTTTGATGCGAGTATCGACCAGAGTGCGAAGATCAAGGTGATAGGTGTCGGCGGCGGGGGCGGCAATGCCGTCAATACCATGATTGACTGTGAATTGCAGGGGATAGACTTCATTGTCGCAAATACCGATGCCCAGGCGCTGCGCATGTCCAAGGCGCCCGTGAAGATTCAGCTGGGCTCCCAGCTTACCAAGGGGCTCGGCGCAGGGGCGGATCCGTCCAAGGGGAAAGAGGCGGCTGAGGAGAACCGGGAGCAGCTTTCCGAGGTTCTCAGCGGCGCGGACATGGTTTTCATTGCTGCGGGTCTCGGCGGTGGAACCGGAACCGGCGCTGCGCCCATCATCGCCGAAGTTGCAAAGGAGATCGGCGCTTTGACCGTCGGCGTCGTGACCAAGCCGTTTACCCGCGAAGGGAAGCTGCGGCTCGCCAAGGCGGAAACCGGTGTGCGCGAGTTGAAGAAGCATGTGGACTCCCTGGTGATCATCCCCAATGACCGTCTCCTGGGTCTGGCGGGAAAATCCATGTCTATCCTGGACGCGTTCAAACCCTCCGATGACGTCCTTCGCCAGGCGGTTCAGGGCATCTCGGACCTCATTACCACCTCGGGCCTCATCAACGTGGACTTCGCCGACGTGAAGGCCATCATGAGCGAGAGAGGTATGGCAATGATGGGCATCGGAATCGCAAGCGGCGAAAACCGTGCCGTAGAGGCTGCAACCAAAGCCATATCGAGTCCTCTCCTGGAAGACATCGACATCTCCGGCGCCAAGGGTGTGCTCGTGAATATCACCGGATCCTCCTCCATGACCATGGACGAGTTCGATGCCGCAAGCAAGGTGATCCATGAGAAGGTCCACGAGGATGCGAACATCATAGTCGGCCTTGTCATCGATGAGAGTCTCGGCGAGCATGTGAAGATCACCGCCATCGCTACCGGATTCGGCGATCGTTTCGACCTGGAAAAGTCGAAGCCTGAATTGAAGAGCATTTCCGGTCAGCATGCCGATGAAGATGTCAATCGCGATATACCGGCATTCAAGAGGATCGAGAGACCGCAACGGGATGTGCCGAAGCAGCGGGCTTTCTTCGTTGATGAAGAAGACCAGTACGACATCCCCACCTTCCTGCGGAAATCCGTTGACTGATGCAGCCATAGACACTACCGGGCCGTGGCGGTAGCGGTTTCGGCCCGTTTTTCACGAGTTTTATTTCCCCGGTCTTCCGTCTTCCCCCCTCCGTGGAGGACCGGGGCTTTTTTCCTCCCTTCCTCTTCCCCTTTGCCGGCTCTTTTCTGCGATCCGGTGCACGAGTGCTCGTCCCTGCCCCACCTCTATTTTCCTTGAACCCAGAGCCGGCAGGGTCGGTATCCGTAGAGAGGGACTCTGTCGTATTTCGTTGCTGCTCTGTGCGAAAGGGAGCGGCCACAGCCGATACCGTGTGAACCCGAAGGGTGGAGTCTCTCAACTGGAGCGAAATGAGCAGAGAAGCGCGGAAAGTGGGGAGACGGAGCGAAGGGAAGATGCCTCCACCTGTTCAACCTGGATTGAAAAATTACCGGCGCTTGTGCACCATTGCGCAGCACGTGCGTTCACGATGGACAGAAGCCCCTTGCATGACCCGATCCGTGTGGTATACAGTAGGAGCGGCTTCCGTCGTACCTGGGCAGTGACGCTGGCTTTATAACCCAATGCCATACACGAAAAGGAGAATGCACCATGAAAAAGCTGGTACTTGTAGTGGCTCTTTTTGCTTTCACCGTGTCCGGATGCGCCACCAAGGCGCAGACCGGAGCGCTTGTGGGAACCGGTGTCGGCGCTGCGGTCGGCGCGGGACTCGGCCAGGCCATCGGCCGCAGCACCTCGGCGACGCTTATCGGCGCGGCGGCAGGAGCGGTTGCTGGGGGACTGGTCGGCACGGCTATCGGCAATTACATGGACAAGCAGGAAGCCGACATGCGTCAGGCTCTGGCAAATGCAGAAGCGGCCAGCATCCAGAGGGAGCGACAGGTCCTGGATGAGGCGAGCAGGCGAGACGTGGACGTTCTGACCGTCACCTTCAAATCCGATTACCTTTTCGCGGTCAACTCATCCAGCCTGTTGCCCGGCGCCTATGATGAAATAAACCGTGTTGCGAATGTCCTCAACCAGTATCCTCAAACGACCATCGTCATTTCCGGCCATACCGACAGCACCGGTTCCGAGCAGTACAACCAGGCACTTTCGGAACGGCGCGCCAATTCCGTAAGGAATGCCCTCATCGGCATGGGAGTGAATCCCGCCCGCATGACCACCATCGGGTACGGTAAGAGCAAGCCGGTTGCGAGTAACGCGACCGAGGCGGGTCGCCAGCTGAACCGGCGCGTGGAGCTTCGCATTATTCCCCAGCAACAGCAGTAGCTCCGGCACGGGTGCCGGCCGCGGAAAACCGTCGGAACCGCTTCACTGCCCGAATTCGGGGTTTTTCCGGAAAGCCCCGACTTCGGGCTGACAGAAAGGGCTTCCCAGCCGGTGTTCATTGCAATCGGGTGGTTCCCGTACATCGATCCGCCCCTCTCGGAAAGCTCCCCCGAGCGGACGCCTTTCGCAGAGGGTAACTCTGTTCCGGACGTCCGTTTCGCGAGCGGTCGGAAATCACCGTCCAAGGCCACGGTGACCGCGGAGAGGTGGTTGTTTCAGGGGAAATTGACACAGGGTAGCGCTAGGGAGTCGACTGATGAGATACTACGCCGTTTTTTCATTCATGGGTCCGGACAGTCCGGGCCTGGTCAAGCAGATAACGGAGTTTTTCACGGCGCGGGGCATCAACATCGAGCGGTCCCGCGGCTGTGTCCTGGGGGGGGAGTTCGGCATGACCATCCTCACCTCGGGGAGCACCGACAATATCGAAAGGCTGATCACGGACCTGGACACCCTGCGCAAGAAGACGGGCATCGACGTCTATGTCCGGAAGACCAAGGCGCCGCTGCAGCGGGAAGTCTCTCCGGCCATCCCCTACAAGCTCGTCGCCACCTCCATCGACCGTCCGGGGATCATCCACCAGGTCTGCAAGGTCCTCCACGCCAGAGGGATCAACATCGACGACATCTCCACCAATGTGGATTGCAACCCGGTCACGGGCGCCAGCATCTTTCAGATGGTCTGTTTTTTCTCCCTGCCGCCGTCCGTGAAAATTCTGGACTTGAAAAACGACCTCTACCGTATCGGCGACGAATCCAACATCGATATCCGGTTCGAGGCGGTCATCAGCAGGTAACCCATGACCCGACGCTCCCCTGGACAAGCGGCTCCGGCACTGAAACCGATTGTGGACATTGCGGCATCCATCGGCCTTTCCGAAGAAGATCTGGAATGCTACGGCCGCTACAAGGCCA
>JAAZOO010000336.1 GCA_012797715.1 Geobacteraceae bacterium
CCCCTCGGCATGGTTTCCCTCCTCAAACTGTCGGAGAAATACCTTGTTGCGGGACGGGGACGGAAACGGGTCGTGAGCGCTTCGCTGCGCGCCCTTGCCGACTGCCTGGACGGCACATTCCTCGCCGGCGTTCCTTCCGATGGGGTTGAGGAGCTTCACCTTTTCATCGGCGCCATGAGCGAGGAGTCCTTTTCCGGCCGCCTTGCCGGATACGAACCGTCTTCTCTCCTCATCATGACCGGGGATCGGCGCGTCATCCAGGAGGCTTCCATTGAGAAAGGGGTGCGCATTCTGGTAGTAACCGGCGGGCTCGCCGTAGAGGAGGAGATTCTGGAAGCGGCCCGCGTAAACGGAGTCGCGGTGCTCTCCACATCCTACGATACCGCTACGGCTGCCGGGCTTGTTCGCCTTGCCGCCCCTATCGACGGCTACGTGGAGAAGGAGTTCGCCCGCATCGGCATCGGCGAACCGCTGGATCACCTGCGGGTCAAGCTCCTTCACTCCGGAGAAGCGGCTGTTATCGCCGTGGAGGAAGATGGCACCGTTGCCGGAGTCGCTACCAAATCGTCCCTCCTTACGCCGCTTCCCCATGCCCTGATCCTCGTGGATCACAACGAGTTGGGCCAGGCCGTGGCAGGAGCGGAAGCAGTGGAAATCCTGGAGATCATCGACCACCACAAGCTGGGAAACCCGTTCACCACTCACCCCATCACCTTTCTGACCGCGCCGGTGGGAAGCACCTGCACGGTGGTTGCCTCCCTGTTCCGGGAACGGGGGCTGGTGCCGGAACGTCGGATTGCCGCGCTTCTTTTGGCAGGAATTCTGTCCGATACGGTTATCCTCCGTTCTTCCACAACCACCGACAGGGACCGGGAAATGGTTTGCTGGCTGGAAGATATCTCCGGACTGGGCCATGCGGTGTTCGGCCGCGAGATATTTACTGCCTGCAGCGGATTTTCCGCCCATGGATCACTGGAGGCGGCTGTCCGTTCCGATTTCAAGCGCTTCACGGCAGGGGAGGATGTGATCGGAGTGGGGCAGGTGGAAACGGTGGGGTTTGACGAGTTTTACGAGGTAAAGGAGGAGCTGCGGGCCGTCTTGTCCAGGATCAGGAAGGAGGATGCTCTTTCCCTGGCCGGCCTGATGGTGACGGACATCTATTCCGAAACAACCCTTTTCCTCGTGGAAGGGAAGAATGAGCTCGCCCATATCATGGGCTATCCCCAGTGCGAGCCGCACCTCTATGAAATGAAGGGAGTCATGTCCAGGAAAAAGCAGCTGGTTCCGCACCTGCTGAAGGTGCTGGCCGGGCTGTGAGCCGGCCGCGATTCTCTCCTGACTGTTCCCATGCAAAAGGCCGGGGATGATTTTCTCCCGGCCTTTTGCGGTTCTTTGTGTATACGTGTTTCCCTGTACGTGGGGGAATCATCAGGAAGGATTCTTGTCCTGCCCGATATCTGAACTTCTTTCAGAATGTGAGACAACGTCCGAAATCATCGCCTCCTTTCTGCCTTCAGAATACCACGCGATTGTGTAAAGGCAAGGGGAATTTTTCAGGTTCAGAAAGGTGTCGTACCTTATTCCGCGATGCGGTATTCCCCTCCCTGCCTGGTGAGAAAACCCTCCCTCTCCAATTGCGCGAGCAATCTCTCGACTCGCTCATTGTCCCCTTCCGCCAGCCGCGTGATTTCCTCCCGGCACGGGGATTTTCCTTCAAGGACACTCGTGAGAATCGCCCCGCGGATTTGA
>JAAZOO010000337.1 GCA_012797715.1 Geobacteraceae bacterium
GCGGAGTCGTAGGCGACAAAGATGGGGATGTCGCCGAAGATGCCGATTCCCCGTTCATGGGCGTACTCCCGCGTCTCCCGCCACTGCCGGAAAAACTGCCACTGCCGGTATTTCTGCTCCCCGATGGCGGGGCCGAGCTCCCGAGAGGCAGCTTCCAGAGCTTGTGGATCACGCCCGGCCAGCGGCTCCGGCCAGTCGCTCCACCTCGACGCCGTCCCCCCATAGCGGTTCTTGAGCGCCATGAACAAGGCAAAATCGTGCAGCCAGGGTGTGGTATCGCAGAAATGCCAGAACTCCTCCATCCTCCACGTCTTCCCGCGATTGAAAAAGGTGGCCGCCGCCCGGCGGAGGGCTCCGGACTTGTAGTCGGAAACAGCGTGGTAGTCCACCCTGTCGGGGGGAAAGTCGTCCCGCAGGTCGCTCCGTTTCAGGTCACCTTCTTCCGCCACACGCTCCAGATCGATGAGAAGCGGGTTCCCTGCAAAGGCTGAATAGCACATGTAGGGAGAATTCCCGTAGGAGGTGTGACCTAGGGGAAGAACCTGCCAGAGGGATTGACCTGCTTCGTGGAGAAAATCCACGAAACGCCTGGCCTCTGGCCCCAGAGAACCGATACCGCCCGGCCCGGGCAGTGATGTGGGGTGGAGGAGAATACCGCACTTCCTATCCTTTTTCATACGATTCCTCTCAATGTACCCCATTGCGTACGGTACCGGTGAATAACCGCCGTGTGCACTGATCAGGGCCGGTACCCTGCAAGCACCTCGTCGATCCGTTTCCCGTCCAGGGTCTCTTCTGCCAGAAGGGCATTTGCCAACGCATCCAGCTTGTCCCGGTTGGTCAAGATAATTTCCTCGGCCACGGCCTCCGCGTTCCTGATAATCTCCGCGATTTCCTGGTCGATAAGCCACGCCATCTCCTCGGAAAAGGTCTTCTCCTGGGCCAGTTTCATCCCGAGGAAGGGGTGTTCTTCCCCCCGACTGAAGGTGATCGGGCCTATCCTGTCGCTCATTCCCCACTGGCAGACCATTTTCTCCGCGATCTCGGTCACGGTTTTCAGATCATTCTGCGCGCCGGTGGAGATATCGCCGAATACCGACCGTTCGGCAACCCGGCCGCCAAGGATCACGGACAGACGGTTCATCAGGTATGATTTCGGATAGTGGTAGCGATCGTCCTCGGGGAGCTGCTGCGTCACCCCAAGGGCCATTCCGCGGGGGATGATGGTCACCTTGTGGATCGGATCCGTTCCGGGAAGGAGCTTGGCAACCAGGACATGGCCCGACTCATGATAGGCGGTTATCCGTTTTTCCTCTTGGGAAAGGAACATCTTGCGCTCGCCTCCCATGAGTATCTTGTCCTTGGCCTCCTCCATGTGACGCATGGAAACACTGGAGGTATTTTCCCTTGCAGCAAGGATTGCCGCCTCGTTCACCAGGTTTTCCAGGTCCGCGCCGGTCATCCCGGGCGTTCCCCTGGCAATCACGGTCAGGTCCACATCAGGCGAAAGAGGCGTCTTGCGTGTATGGACCTTGAGAATACTCTCACGGTCTCGCCAGTCCGGCCGCTCAATGACAACCCGCCGGTCGAAACGCCCCGGACGCAGCAGCGCCGGGTCCAGAACATCCGGCCGGTTGGTGGCCGCCATGACGATTACCTTCTCGTGGGGGTCGAAACCATCCATCTCGGACAGCAGCTGGTTCAGGGTCTGCTCCCGTTCATCGTGACCGCCGCCGAAGCCGGCACCGCGGCTGCGACCCACGGCATCCATCTCATCAATAAAGATGATGCTCGGCGCCTCTTTCCTGGCACCTGCAAAAAGGTCACGCACCCTGCTGGCGCCGACTCCCACGAACATCTCGATAAACTGCGACGCTGATATGCTGAAGAAAGGAACCCCCGCTTCGCCGGCAACCGCCCGCGCCAGCAGGGTCTTGCCGGTACCCGGCGGTCCCACCAGCAGCACCCCCTTCGGCACCTTGCCGCCGATGCGCTCGAACTTCCCCGGATCCTTCAGGTATTCCACCACCTCCCGGAGCTCCTGCTTTGCTTCTTCCATGCCCGCCACATCCGCGAACGTGACAAACCCTTTCTGCGGCGTATACACCTTTGCTCCCGATTTTGCAAACCCTCCCATCATGGCGCCCGGCCCTTGGGCCTTGACACCCCGGGAGAACAGGAACCAGATCCCGATGATTAGGAGCCAGGGAAGCAGGAAAACCAGCGAGGAAACAATGGGTGACGTCTCCGTGGAAACGGCCGTAACCACCACCTTCTTGGCCTCCAGTTCCGCCATGAGGCCCGTATCCTGTATTGCGGGGAGAATCGTGGTAAAACGGGTGGTCTGCACGGCGGCTCCCTTTCCGGAAACCTGCTCGCTCACGGTGACTTTTGTCTTGAATCTCCCGGTAAGGGAAGCCCCCTTGAGAGTGACGTCGCTGATATTGTCCCGTGCCAGCTCGCTTTTGAAAAGACTGTAGGGGACCTCGATCCCCCTCTCGCCCACCCGCTCGGAAAAGGTCGAATAGAGAAAATTGAAGAAGACAATGAGAATAAGAAGAAGCAGCAGGGGTTTCCAGGGTGGTTGCCACATGCGGGACTCCTGTCGGATGGAGTGATACTGTTTCTACGTTATACCTCCGACTTGGTTTCACGGCAACTGATTAATCCGCGGGACAAACCGTTTGACAAAAGGGTCCGATTCACCTACTTTTCTACCCTCCGCTCCGCACCTTCCCCGGCACGTCGCCACGGTGGCCGAAGCGCCTCCCCAGCACCACTTTTTGGAGAAAAAGCATGTCATCACATACCGTTCTCTGGCTCGGCTTTGCCGTGCTGATGACCACCATGTTCATCCTGGATCTGGGAGTCTTCAACCGCAGAAGCCACGCAATATCCTTCCGTGAGGCACTGTCGTGGACGGTGGTGTGGATCTGCCTCGCCGCAGCCTTCAACATGGGAATACTGTTCTTCCTGGGTGCCGACAAGGCGCTGGAATTTTTCACCGGCTACCTTATCGAAGAATCCCTCTCCGTGGACAACCTCTTCGTGTTCATCATGATCTTTTCCTATTTCCACATCTCCCGCGCCCTGCAGCCCAAGATTTTGAAATGGGGAATCATCGGCGCACTCATCATGAGAGCGGTCTTCATTTTTCTGGGCATCGAACTGTTCGAGAGGTTCTTCTGGATGATGTACGTGTTCGGCGTACTGCTGATCGTCACCGGAATTCGGATGGCGTTCGGGGGAGAAGAGAAGATTGAACCGGAGAAGAATTTGGTGGTTCGCCTGGTGCGACGGTTTGTCCCTGTTACCAAAAGGATCTATGGAGACCGGTTTTTCATCCGGCGTAACGGCGTACTGGCCGCGACCCCGCTTTTCCTGACGCTTTTGGTCGTGGAAAGCAGCGACCTTATTTTCGCCGTGGACTCCATCCCGGCAATACTTGCGGTCACGCGGGACCCTTTCATCGTGTATACGTCAAATGTCTTTGCCATCATGGGACTTCGTTCCCTGTTCTATCTCCTGAGCAACGTCATGGAGATGTTCGCCTACCTGAAACTGGGGGTCTCGGCAATCCTTGCCTTCGTGGGCGTCAAGATGCTCCTGTCGCAGACCTACCCGATCCCGCTCTACTTTTCCCTGGGTGTGATCGTGGGCGTTCTGGCAATCTCCATCATCACCTCAATCACGATCGGAGCGGGAAAAAAGGCATCGTCCCGACGCTGACATCAGGCGTTCCCATCTTCCGCTTCCTCCGCCGGGGATCCGGTCTCTCCCGGAAAGACCCTCCGGGAGTATATGTCGAAGAAGGCAAGGAAGACGGCCAGGATAATGGGTCCGGCCACAACACCCAGGGGTCCGAAAGAAAAAACGCCCCCCAAAACTCCCACGGCAATGACCAGAATGGGGAGATGCGCCTTGCCGCTGATGAAAACCGGCCGAATCAGATTATCTATCATTCCGACAACAAGCGCCCCCCAAACCATGAGGAACACCCCCTTCAGCACTTCTCCCTGCAGAAACAGGTAAAGTGCGCCCGGAAACCAGATAAGGGCCGTCCCGACCACAGGAATCAGGGCCGCCACCGCCATGAGCCCACCGAACACAACAGGAGACGGCAACCCGCAGAACCAGAACCCCACCCCTCCCAGGAACCCTTGGACAAGGCAGGTCAGGAAAATTCCATAAACGACCGCAGAAAGGACTCTCTTTACGGTATGGCGGAGCATTCCCGTATCGTCCTCATCCAGGGGAAGCACCGAAAGGACCCTTGCGAGAAAAGCCTCTCCGTCCCGGTAGATGAAAAACAGGGTAATGATCATGAGCCCCAGTTTGATGAGGAGGAGGAAAAAATTCTTGATTATGGCCGTAGAGTAACCGATGAGGTACGATGCCGCCTGTTTCAGGGCAGGAAGAACCGTCGCCTGAAGATCGAAATCAAAGGAGTCCAGCGCCGGTTTGAAACGGGCGATGAGGGGAGCAAGACGTGGATGTTGAAGAAGTTTCTCCACAATCAGCGGCGTTCCGCCGCTTGTTGCCCGCTCAAGATACTGGTACACGCTGGTGGTCTCGCCGCCGAGCAGGATCAGAAACCCAACGAAGGGGACCACCAGGGTTACCGCCACAGCCGGTGTCATGACAGCCGCAGCAACGGTCTCCCTGCCGGGCATCAGGTTCCTGAGCCTTCGATATAGGGGAAAGGTGGTGATGCCGATAACCGCCGCCCAGCCAAGGGTATCGAGAAACGGAGAAACTACCGAATATACCAGGTACAGAAAGCCCAGCAGAACGGAGAAGGTCATCATCGTGAAAAAAATCCTGCGATCCATGGAGAACTCCCTTCCCGCCCCGCTGTAAAGCCTACGTGGCTGCTCCGGCCATGATCCGCACCTTGAGGATTGCGGTTTTGGTCACTTCCACGCACACAAGGAGAAAGCCGTCCACCTCAAGCCGCTCACCCTGCTCGGGGACCCTGCCGAGACGATCGAGAATGAGACCGGCGAGGGTATCATAGCTTAAGTCTTCCTCTTTTCTGATGTCCAGGATGCCCGCCAGATCGGAAAGGGACATCTGCGCGTCCACGATAAAGCTGCCGTCCGTCAGGCGCTGAACTCTCCGCGGCTCTTCCATGTCGTGCTCATCCTCAATCTCACCCACCAGTTCTTCCAGCAGATCCTCGGTGGTCGCCAACCCCCCGATTCCCCCGTACTCATCCACAATCATGGCCATGTGTGTCCTCCTCCTCTGCATCTCTTTGAGAAGGTCGTTGACCTTCTTCGACTCGGGAACGAAAAAGGGAGGGCGTATGATAGATTCCACGGCAAATCCCGGCTCACTCACCATCTTGCCGAGGAAATCCTTTCCGTGAATGAAACCAAGTATGTTCTCGATGGAATCCCGGTAGACCGGATAGCGGGAGAACTTGTTCTCCAGGATCGTCTTCAGCATCTCATCCCGGCTCGATTCCAGGTTGAGACCCACGATACGGGTCCTGGGAACCATCACTTCCCGGACGGTGGTGTGGGTGAAGTCAAAAATGTTCTCGATATATTCCCGCTCAGCCGCGCTGAACACTCCTGATTCATGCCCCTCCTGCACGATATGCTGCACTTCCTCCCGGGAAATGAATGCCTGACCCCCCTCGCCCTTGATTCCAAGGAGAGCGAGGACCGTCCTGCTGGAGAGTGTCAGAAAACCGACTGCAAAGCGGCCGGCTCCGGCGAGAAAGCGGATTGTGCCTGCCACACGCAGGGCCACGGCATCTGCATACTGAAGACCGACGGTCTTCGGCACCAGTTCGCCGAAGATGAGCGACAGATAGGAGATAGAAACGACAACAACGCCGATGGCGATTGGTTCGGCCGCATGGCGGACAAACTCGACCGGGAAGGAGAGGAACAGCGGTTTCAGGTACTGGACCGCTGCGGCGCCGCCCACGGCAGACGCCAAGCTGCCGACGATGGTCACCCCCACCTGGACGGTTGCCAGGAAACGGTGCGGATCGTCCTGGAGCGATTCCACGATCTTCGCCCTCTCGTCCCCGCTTGCCACGAGTTGGGCGATCCTGCTCTTGCGGGCGGATATGATGGCCAGTTCAGAGCCCGAAAAGAAACCGTTGGCCAGGATCAGCACGAAGATAATCAGCAGTTCGAGCCAGATGGAATCCACATCCTTCTCCTCTCAATTTCATGAAGGCGATTGAAATATATCCTCCAAAAGCTCCAGACACGCATCGTCCCGGTTCAGCGTATAGAGGTGGACACCCGGAGCCCCTGCATCCAGCAGCTCGCGAATCTGACGCCGGGCATAGTCGATTCCCAGGGCCTGCACCGCCTCAGGACCGTCCTTTTCCTGGGCCTGCTCCAGTTTTTTCAGGAGCTCGGCCGGAATGGTGGCGCCGCACAGGGACAGGACCTTCTTGATGACCCGCAGGCTGAAGATGGGCATCACACCGGGAATAATGGGCCGGGTTATGCCAATGGCCCGCGCCCGATGAACAAACTCCCAGTAGTACGCATTTTCAAAGAACAGCTGGGTAACCACGAAATCACCCCCCTGATCCAGTTTGAATTTCAGCGCCTCAAGATCCTTTTCCGGGCAGGCCGCCTCCGGGTGTCCCTCAGGGTAACCCGCCACGCCGATCCCCATCTGGGGGTAGCGTTTCC